>NZ_JBHRRZ010000007.1:0-25798 GCF_042643265.1 Virgibacillus sediminis
AGCCACTGGAAGACGCCCTCCAGGTGGTTAAAAAATCAAGATACCGGACAACTATACACTCTGATCAAGGATGGCATTATCAGCATAGGAAATGGGTCAGCACTCTCAAGGAACACAACGTGTTCCAAAGTATGTCTCGCAAAGGAAACTGTATCGATAATTCACCGATGGAGAATTTCTTTGGGCTCATGAAACAGGAAATGTACTATGGAGAGTCTCTTCGTACTTACGAAGATTTAAAAAGGGATATCGAATCTTACATCAATTATTACAATAACAATCGTATTAAACAGAAATTGGCCGGTATGAGTCCGGTTCAGTACCGTCTTCATAACAGCCAATTAACTGCTTGATATAAAACTCTAACTTTTAGGGGTCACATCACTCAAACGAGACTTTCTTTCTACAGTTGATCCTTTACCTCACTAACAAAATGGGGGTCAGGAACTAAAGAATTATTCGTGATTAATTACTGTTGCACCTGTAGTTGTGTTACCAGCAACATCTTCGATATTTGCTGTTACATCAGCTGCAAATGTAATTGAATTACTTGATACGTTCTTAATAGTTAGAGTGGAGTTATCCCAAGTAAATGTGAAATCTCCTGCTGTAACATTAGTATCACCGTTAATAGCAGTTTCTACAGCTGTTTTGCCAGTAGCAGATAACGTTTCAGAGAAAACGATGTCTGCAGTTGCAGCAGCAGCAACTGTTGTTGTTCCAGGAGTAGATCCGTCCCCAAATGGAGTTGTTACAGTTGGTGCTGTAGCTTCAGTAACGCTTTCTGCAATTACTGCAGATTTTACGTTAACATCGTTGCCTACAGAATCTTCAAGGTATTGAGGTCTAACGATTTCTACTGATACATCGTCAGCAACAACGCCAGATTTAATAACAGTTACTACAACATCACCATTACCATCAACAGTTGCTGTGTAGTCAACGGATGGAGTAAGTACAGTTCCATCAATCATTACTTCAATTCCAGTTGCAAGTAGTGTGTCGTCAATTCCAGTTGCTTTTTGAACATCCTCATCAAATGCGATTTGGATATCAGCACCCGCAACTGTAGTAGTTGTTTGAGTAGCCTCAATCTTATCAGCTACAGTGTGGGTAGAGTTATCAGCAGCTATTGGAGCTAGCTCTGTACCATTCTGATCTTTGATTCCAGAATTAGCAGATACAACTAATTCTAGTTTGTCTCCACTATTGACTGCATCAGCTGTGAGGCTGTTAGCAAATGTAAGAGTTACTTTCTTACCATCAGCAGATACTTGTGCAGCTGTAACACCTAGATCTACAGGTTGAGAACTAGTATCAAGATCGAAATCGAACGCTCCTGCCGGTTGATTTGCAGCAAACAGGTTGCTTGGATCTGTGCTTTCAACAACAATTGTATTCTTACCTGTAGCATATGCTTTTACATCTGCTTTCTCAAATGGGTCATAGGATGCAGATACAGTATAAGGGTTAGAGATTGTTGCGTTAGAGATTAGGTTGCCAGCTTGATCCTTGATAGCCGGAGCAGCAACTGAATCAATTGCAGCAGTCCATTGGCCTTGTACTGCTTCATCAGCTTTTGGAACTAGAAGTACAACTTGCTTACCATCAGCAGATACAGATTCAACTTTTGCACCACTTACAGTACTTAGGGCTACATCAGCAGCTCCCTTTCCTACGAAGTAGTTGTTAATGTCAGATGCTACTGAAGAGTCTACAGCTTCAGAGAAACGAATTTCAATCTTGTCTTGGTCACCAGAAGCATCACCTTTAAGTACGGCAGAAGATACTACCGGAGCTTTTGAATCTATAGCTGTGAATGGAACTTCAACATCTTCAATAGTATTTGTACGGATTGAAGTATCAGTGGTTCCGGATATAGCTAGCTTGTAGTTTGCTGCTTCAATGTTTGACAAGCTATTAAATGTTACTTTGAAAGTTTTGCCATCTGGATTTGTAGTATCAAAATTAGATACCGTTGTTGCAGATGTTGCTACAGTGTCACCATTTTCATCAATAAGCTCAAATTGAGAGGTAGCTACGTTAACTTTTTCAGAGAAAGTTACTTTTAGCTCGTTACCATTTTGTACTTCAACTGAAGAAACTTCTGGTTTAATAGAGTCATCTGTAGCTTGGCCACTGATAGTTGCAAAGTCGGTGTTTTCGTTACCGAAGATATCTTCTACGTTTTTATATTTAACGTCAAAGCCTACAGTTGCTGATACATTAAATGGTGTTGCAAGATCAAGAACAACCGTTTTATTATCTCCAGCTTTTAGAGATGCAGTACCCGACCCAGCTAGGTTTAGAAGGTCAGTAGAATCACCAGCTTGCGTTACTTCGAAGGAAGCAGTAGCAAGATTAGTCACTTCTTCGTCGAACGTTACTTCAACTTTTTCTTTACCAACAAAGCTTACTGAAGTTGCTTCAGGAGCGGTAGTATCAGCCATTGTAGAGAAGTTGAAAGTCTTAGAAGCTACTTTAAATCCAGCAAAGTCTTTAGTACCTTCAATAGTTAGCGTGTGGTCACCGTCTTCAAGCGCGTTGAAGAATTCAACCTCTACAGCGTTCTCTTCTGGGACTGCTGTGAATTTAGCGAATGTTAGCTCTCCATCTACTTTAAGAGTACCACTGATGTTGTTAGAATCAGTAGTTTTGTAAACGCCAGCAGTATCAAGGTCTACTGGTTCACTGAAAGTAAGTTTTACTTTCTTGTTGTTTACTACTTCAATACCTTCAGCCGTCGGGGCAGTAACACCTGTAACTGTGTACGTTTCTTCAAATGCTTCAACCTCAGTTCCAGCAACATCTGTAACACCAGCAATCCATACTTTCACTGAATCAGATTGGTTAAGTGCACCATGTGCAAGTGTTAAAGACTTTCCGTCTTCTGATACTTCTGAAGTTAATGGTGTAGCTACTTGAGAATCGTTAACGAATACTTTCACTGTTGCATCATCGCCAGTTACATCCACAGAATCAGGATCGATAGCTTTGTTGAAAGTAACTACTTGTGCTTTAAGGTTATTCGCACTTACACTGCGAATTTTCGAGAAATAAAAAAACGTCCTATCCCAGTCATAGCAATGGGTTAAGCACGTTTTTCGGGTATGATTGTAGTATGGTTAATAAATCTTATGTTAACTCGCTTCTTTCGCCAGAATTTACACATAATAATCATATTGCCTTTTTCTTGCTTCTTCATGCAGTCGGGCATACATTTTCGTGACTTCTATAGAATCATGCCCTAAAAGATCTTGGATATACACAAGTGGCATTCCCTTTTCTGCCAGATGGGCGGCAAACGTATGGCGCATGGTATGAGGGCTAACTTTGAATCCCAGCCGGTCGGAGTAGCCTTCAAAGGTTAGTCTGAGTGCTCGCTGCTGTACCGGCTTCCCTTTGGAATTTAAAAATAGGTTGGGTAAATCATCAGTCCTCGTTGATAAATAATCCTGTATTTTTTGCTTACATCCTTGACTAAAGAACACGTTTCGTTCTTTCTTTCCTTTGCCATTTCGGATGTGAATAGCACGATGTTCCCAAGACACATCCGACTGTTTCATGTCTATGAGTTCCCCCAGTCGAACCCCGGTTGTATACATCGTCTCGATGATGGCCCGTTCCCGTTTGCTATCTTTGACCAAGTACCGAAGTTGTTCCAATTCCTCTCTTTTTAAATAGTGCGGGATTTTGTCTTCCAGTTTAGGCAAAGCCACATTGGTTGTCGGATTATTTACCAGAAGCTGTTCCTCGATGGCATAAGTGAAAAATAACCGTAGGGACGCGATCTTTTGGTGAATCGTGGTTGGTTTTTGGCCAGTCTCCTGCAAGTGGTGCATCCATTTTCTGATATCTGAGGCCTTAATCTGGTGATAAGGAGTTTGGCTAAAGAGAAAGAAGGCTTTGATATTTTGTTCATAGGCCAACAAGGTTCGTTCTTGGAGTCGATACGCATACCCGCTTAATAACTCATGCAACAACGTCATCGTTTTATCATCCATCTATGTCCTCTCCTTTATCCCATGTATTTCCGGTACATCGACACCAGTTCTTCTTTCGGAAGACGTGCATACACCCTGGTTGTTTGTAAATGACTATGGCCTAGTTCTTCGGAAATGAACGACAACTCTGCCCCTTTTGAAAGGAGGGTGGTTGCAAAGGTATGTCGCAAACGGTGCGGGCCAAAAGGCACCTCTAGCTCAGCTGATTTTCCCATTCCACTTAAAATCATATGTGCGCCTCCACGAGTTAAACGCTTTCCATGTTGGTTAATAAAGATACCTTCTGATTCCTCTGGGATATTCTCCAGGTACGTTTCCATTAAAATCGCACAACGATTAGAAAAGTGCACCGTTCGAATCTTATTTCCCTTTCCCTTTACCCTTGCCGTACGAGTCTTTAGATCAATATCTTCCATATCCAACATCAGGGTTTCCGTGATACGGCAACCTGAAGATACGAGAAATTCAAACAGAACTTGATTTCGTAAGTTTTCTATTTCAGATTGCATCCGTACTCGAGCGACCTCTTCTTTATCTAAATACTTCGGAATAGGCTCTGGTAGCCTAGGACGCCAGCGCCTTCTTATCGGAGATTGACTGATATACCCTTCCGATACACAATAGGTAAAAAAAGCAGATAAAATACTAATCCAAGTCGCTAGGGTCGTCTCCTTTTTATACCTCCCATTTTCTTGTAGCCATTCCAATACATGGTTCGACGTTACGTCTGGAATGGGTACGGAAGTTCTAGCAATAAAACGTTCCAACACACGTAAATAGGTCTCTAAGGTATTGTCACTCCGATTGGCTAGCTTTAAATGAAGCCTATATTCCTCCAAAATGCCTTGATTATCCGGATGATTTTGTTGTATATGGGCCATAACCTCCACCCTCCTTTTTATAACTGGTATTTGTCATATTGTTTTTTCCGGGCATCTTCCATTAACCTTG
The DNA here is from genome assembly GCF_042643265.1 of Virgibacillus sediminis. Taxonomy (NCBI): domain Bacteria; kingdom Bacillati; phylum Bacillota; class Bacilli; order Caryophanales; family Bacillaceae; genus Virgibacillus; species Virgibacillus sediminis. The sequence goes on from NZ_JBHRRZ010000007.1 coordinate 4,956, forward strand.
TATAGATGTGTGTGGAATTAATGTTGACATGTCCGAGTAATTCCTGAATGTAACTTTGAGACATGTTTTTTTCGGCTAAATGGGCCGCAAATGTATGTCGCATGGTATGAGGAACTACTTTAAACCCTAGTGCTTTGGAATAATCTTGAAATTTTTTCTCCACAAATATTCGACTTAACGCTTCCCCTCTTTGATTACAAAATAAATAGTCGCTTTCTATTTCTCTATCATTCAAATAGGCCTGCAATCGTACGGAACAATCATGCGTAAATAATACGAACCGCTCTTTATTCCCTTTCCCTTTTCGTATCCAAATTTGCCTATTCTCCCATTTGATATCTTCCCGTTTGATCTGTAAGAGTTCACTGATTCTTACGCCTGTTGCGTAAAGGGTTTCTATAATCGCTCTTTCTCTGACATTCCCCTTGGTATGTTCTTGAAGGAGTGCTACTTGACGTTTGGATAAATAATATGGAAGAGAATCATCTTTTTTGGGTGTATGAACGGTGGAGGTGGGATTCTTTTTGACTTTATTTTCTTCTAAACAATACTGATAAAAAGATTTTACAGCGGATAACTTTAAGTGGATGCTACGAGGCTTTAATCCTTTTTCTTCCATACCTGCTAGCCACGCTCTTATATCTGTGGCTTTTACCTCATCATATTCTTTATCACAAAAAGCAAAAAACTGATGTAGAGATAAACGGTAACTTCGGATTGTTTCTGAACTGAATCGAGATTGGTGATCATTTATAAAAGATTCCTGCATTTCCAGATTCATATCATCACCCCATTTTATTTTGGTATTCATTGATCATTTCTTCTGTTGGAATCCGTGCATAAACACGGGTTGTGTTTAAATCGGCATGTCCCATTTCCTCTGCGATAAATGGAAGATCGGCCCCACGTGCTAAGATATTAGTTGCAAACGTGTGGCGGCACACATGTGGATGTAAGGACTGATTTAATCCTGCTTTTTTCCCTAATTGGTGGGTGATTTTCAATACGCCATTTGGACCAAGTGCTTGACCAAACTTATTCATAAAAAGTGGATCTGTATCTTCATACTTCCCGCGTGTTTGTAAATATTCTCCTAAGACAATCGCACACTCGATTGAAAAATGAATAGCTCTCCGCTTATTTCCTTTTCCAACTACATTTGCAGTCCGCTTCTCCAAATTGACGTCTCCAATAGTTAGATTACAAAGTTCTCCTCTACGGCATCCTGAAGAAAACAGAAATAAGATAAGTGCTCGATTACGTAGAGATAATTCTTCCGTAGCGAGTCTCACTTTTGCATAATCCTCTTCTGTAAGATATTTAGGTAATGATTGGGTAATCTTTGGTCTCCATCTTTTTTTCATGACCATGTTTTCCATAAATTCTTCTTCCAAACAGAATTGAAAAAAGGAGGATAGACAAGCATGATAAAGATCAATAGTTCTTGGCTTTTTATCCTTAGAAAATTCATTCAGCCATGTTAATACATCCTCTGACGTTAATGACTCTAAAGAGATGGTACATCCTCTTAGGAATTGTTCTAGTATCCTCTTGTATTTTCTTATGGTTGCCTCCGCTTTATTAGCAAGTTTTAAGGATAACAAGTACTCATTTAATACTAACCGTGATTCTTCGGGTATATTTTCACGATGACTAATCCAAAAACTATCTGACATGAATTTTGTACCTCTTTTCTTGTATTGTGTCATAGTTTTGTAGATATAGTATGGGCGTGAAATTTTATTATTAACCATATAAAGTAAAAAAGGGGTTTTACAATATTGAAGTTACTGGTTATGATATAGGATTTATTAGGTGGATTCTGTGCGAAGTCACAAAGAAAAATATAAACGGAGCCTCTGAAAAAGTAGGTTCTAAGTCAATGTTGTGGGTTAGGAAACCTCTAGCCGCATGCACATACATAGAGAAGTTTTCGATAGAATATATAGGTTCTTCGCTCGAACAGTTTCAAATGCTGGATCTTTTGGGTGCGGTAATCATGGATTCTCTCTGCCTCCCCCCGCAATCAGGGCATTTATGGGCCTTCTTAGGCAACTGGACATGAATATGGTAAGCCCCATCTGTCTCTTCCATCTTCAAGATCTTTGTATCTTCAAAACCGGGTAATTTCATCTTAGAATACATATGCACGCAACTCCTATCCTTCTTGTTTCTAGACAATTCAAGTGTAAAGGATATAGGAGTCTGCGTGTTTTTTTATGCTTAATTTTTTAGAAACCCCAACATATATTTTAGAGCCTTTTTTTGAAATCCAAAAAATGATTTCAGAACTAAAAAAGAAGCCCCGATCAAGAGTTTCCTCTCAAACGAGACTTCCTTTTTATATTCAATATACCTATCCTTTACTATTAACACAGCAGCAGAAACTAGATACAATTATGACAAAACTTTATAAATTAGTTAGAAAAGCTATCGCCATTGTTAAGTGTAACCGTTAGAGTATCAGTTTCTCCATCTCCACCATCTACTAATGTTACACGCTCTCCGTCTACAGTAAGGATACCATCAGTGATAGTTAGAGATATTTGATTTTCAGAATCAAGAGTTACTGCTCCGCCATCTTCTTGCTGAAGGGTAGCATCTCCATCAATACTTACCGTTGCTAAACCAGAAAAGTCGTAATCAACGATATTTCCATATTCGTCGGAAACGTAAAGTTCTTCAACAACACCATCTGCGTTTAAGTCCTCTGAGCTTAGTTCGCTTGCATTAGAAGCCGTAATTGTCAAGTCATTATCAGTAGCAGTTCCCACATCAACTGTTGGAGTATTACCCACTGGTAATGTTACTTGTACATCATCGTTTTCTACAGAACTTACAGGAGCCTCTACAGTAGCCACACCGTTTACAAACGTTGCGTTGCGTAAATACTGCTCTCCAGCATTGGCTGTGTCATCAGCAAACTTAATTGTAGCTACATAGGTTCCATTGAAGTCAGTTACAGTGTCACCATTTCCATCAACTGCGGTAACTGTCATAGAAACATTTTCACCTGCAACTACTTCTGTATCAGCAATAGTAACATTATAAGTTTCAGGTCTAGTTACTGTATTGAAGGCCTCGGACTGTTGGTTTAAAGTTTCATCAGATTGTACTTCACCATCGCCGTTCACATCAACATATACTTCTGTAGAGAAATTTGATCCCTCATCTTGGTTTACTACAGGAGTAACATCAAATGTAAATTCTCCATCTGCAGCGTTAACTGTCGCTGTGACGCCATCTGTCCCAACTGCTGTGTCAGGTGTAGTAGCACCATCGCCGTTCACATCAACAATCCCAGTGAAGTTTGAAAGGTAACTATCTGCCTCAGCAGGAGTTAATTCTTCGCCATCTTTATATACTTTAATGATAACGTCAGTATTATCTGCGTTTGCATCAAAAGCATTTTCATTTTGATTCAGTAGGTTATAAGTGAAAGTAACCGGTGTTCCTCCAAAGACAGAGTCATCAGATACGGAGCTAGTTAGTGTTTGAATAACATCTGTAGAAGGAGCAACGTATTCGATAGTACCAGTTTCTACACTTGCTTCGTCGGTATCCACATCACCATCGTTGTCTTTATCCTGCCAAATTACTAGATTAGATACATCTCCATCTTGGCCTGCGCTAACTTGAAGTTCAACTTGACCGTCGCCATTTGTATCGTTAGCGAAATCGACAGTTTGTACATCAGTATTAGTGTATCCACTATCAACTTCATCATAATCAACTTGGATATTACCCTCGTTACCATCGTTAGAAGCAATATCATCAAGGTCTGTTTCGTTTGCAACGGAGGCTGTACCTGTATATGGATTACCGTATTGGTCAGTTGCTGTTAGCAAGTATTCAACAGTATCCCCTTGTTCTACTTGAGTTGTACCGTCAACTGCTACTGTTTCATTAACATCTTCACCTTCTTTAAGTTCAAGAGTGAAGTTAGCTTCTTGAGCCGCTGAATCTAATACTTCAACATTTTTGGCTTTCAGGCGAGCATCAGTGGATTCAAAGTCCTGGATAGTTTGGATACCAGCTTGATCAGCATCTTGGTAGAAAGTAGGAGCTAGTGTATCCACAGTTGTTGTTTCAAACTCAAGAACTGCTGTTCCATCACCATTGTCAAGAGTAGCAGAGTAAAGCTCAGTAGACTGACCGACGGATGCAAATTCATTGTCATTCAAACCATTGAAGTTAGTCAAACCGTCAATGTTTACGTAAACTGTTTCACCATCAGGAAGCGGATTACCATCTTCATCAGTGAAAGTAGCAACATATTTAATAGTTTGAGTTTCTTGATCTACATTAGCTGTATTACTAGTCAAGAACCCATCCTTTTCGGGATTTTCAATAGATACAGTTGCTCCAGTTTCAACCCAGTCTATGTTTACAGAGCTATCGCGTAGAGTTGGCTGGCTAAGTGCAACTGCGGATACATTGTGAGCTCCTCCATCAACCTCTGAGTAAGTAAATGTAACTTCACCATTTTCATCCGAGGTTAGAACTTGTTCTTCAACAACGTTGCCATTGAAGTTGGCACGTACACGAACATCTTCACCTGCAATAGGATCTCCATCTTCATCTTTCAAAGTATAAGTAACAGATACTTCTTCACCTACTACTGCGTTAATAGGTGATACAGTTTCTGTAGAAAGAGATTCAAGTTCATTTGCATCATAAACAACTGTGTCGTTGTATAGTTCTTCTTCACCTTCTCCAACAACAGTTAGGTTATACCCGTCTGGGTTCACACTGTCATCTTCAAGAGAAAGACCGGAAAGAGTTACAGTAGATCCATCCACAGAAATATTCTCTTCAGCTACTACTTCACCGTCGAAAGTGAATGTTGGAAGTACTTCGTCTTCTGCAAGCTCACGGTTCAGCTCTACTTCAACAGTAGTAGCGTTAATCGCACTTACAGATTCAACTGCTGGTGGTGCTTCTGCTACTTCAACTGTTACAACAACTTCTTCAGCTACGTTACCAGCAGCATCAGTTGCAGTGTAAGTTACAGTGTAGGTGCCAGCTTGAGTTGTATCAATCTCTTCTAGAACATTGCCTTCTGCATCAGTGATTTCAGAAGTTACTTCAACTTCTTCATCAACATTATCTGTAGCAGTTACTGTTGGAAGAGTCAACTCTGCACCATTTTCCACAGAGATTTCAGTTTCGCCGTCTACTGCCAATACAGGTGCTTCTGTATCAGGAGCTTCAACTACGACAGGAGCTTCCAGCACAGCGCCATTAACAGCTTCGAGAGTATACTGAGTGTCTGCTGCTTGTACTTCAGTTGTCAAAACAACAGTTGTAGTAGCATGAGTGTCAGCCAATGTTGCTTCTTCTGCTTTACGCTCCACTTTTGTTACTTCCAGGTCAGGATTGAAATCGAAAGAAAGTTCTGCGATTTCTTCATCAGTAAGTTCCCCATCGAATGTAACTTCTATTTCAGTAGAGCTTACAGCATTGACACTTTCCACTACAGGTGCAGGTGCTGATGCTTCTGCAGCTAGATGTGCTTTATATAAGAAAGTAGCAAACTGTGAACGATTAATAGTTTCAGTAGGGCGGAAATCTTCAAGCTGGTTAGTGATTCCCAAATTAGCAAGGATTTGAACGCTCTCTTTATGTGTATCGTTTACGTTATCTAGGTTGATTTCAACTTGCTCGCCGTCTGCAGAAGTAAAACCATAAGCGTTAATAATGACAGAAGCCATTTGCTCACGAGTAAGTTCTTGATCCGGAAGGAAGTTTCCATTAGAACCTTTGAAAACATTGTTGGCAGCTACTGTTGCGATGAAATCAGCATAAAGATCACCAGAGTCTACATCGTTGAAGTAGTCTCCAACTAGATCTTCGGATACCAGTTCTAAACCAAGTGCTCTTGTAAGGAAAATGGCTGCATGTGGACGGGTAACGTCGTTGGCTGCACCAAAGCTGCCATCTTCATAACCTACGACTCCTCTTTCAGCAATCCATTGAATCCCCGGGTAATGGTCATCACCAGGTGCGACATCCGTAAATTGTTCTGTAACGTCATGCTCATTAGCGGATACTGCAGGAACTGCTACTGCTACTGCTGCTGTTGCTGCCAATGAGGAAGCTGCAAACTTGCGATAATTCTTCTTGCTTGCCATAAGTAAAAATCCTCCCTTATTCTTCTTACCAACAAAATCCAGGGGGGCCTCCAAGGAATGACACCGCTGGTAATCATTGGAAAATCTGGTAATCTATTCTTTCACTTTATCAGTATAGTTGCTGCATTATTTGGTGTCAACAAAATTGGCTATAAATTCCAAAACTTCTACAATATGAGATATTTTACAGGGTTTTTACTGATTTGGTAATAAATTCCTAGACTCCATAGGAAATATTATACAGTACACTTACCAATTTTTACAAGAGGATTACGAAAAATAATTGTTTGTCATAATCATGGTTTATTTCTCCAGTGAATATAAAAGGAGCCCGCTTTGTAGAAGCGGGCTCCTTTTATTATCTATTTATCTATTTTTCCAAACTTTTACAAGAAACTTTGGCAGGTTCAGCTGGCGTTTCCATCGCCACGGTTCGACAATCAGGCGGTATAGCCACTCGAGGCCTGTTTTCCGGAACGGGGCGGGGGCGCGTTTGATGTTCCCGGCGATTACATCGAATGACCCGCCTACCCCCTGCAGGATTGAGACATTCAAGCGTTCCCGGTTGTCACGGATCCATTCTTCCTGCTTCGGACTACCGAGTGCGGCGAATACGAGATCCGCACCAGAGGCATTGATGTTTTCCACGATTTTCTCGTTATCCTGCTCATAGCCATCCATCACGCCAGCGACTTGGAGGCCGGGATGCTGCTTCTCCAATTCTTGCTTGGCGGTTTCGGCAACGCCTGGCTTGGCGCCGTACAGGAAAATGCTCTTCCCCTGGCTTGTGGCTTCACCTACCAGTTCTATCATCAAGTCAATCCCAGTGATACGGTCAGTGACCCGGCCGCCTTGCAGCTTGGAAGCAATCAGGACACCTACACCGTCCGGAATCTGGTAATCTGCCGTGTTGATCAGTTCCTTCAAGGATGGGTCGTCATTGGCCTTCATGATTTTCTCCGGGTTAACGGCGACGATGAAAGACTGCTTTTCCTCTGCTTCTGCGGAGAATAGCTTCGATTTCAGGCTTTCATAGGTTTCAACCGAGACATCGACTCCTAAGATGGTCTCTTTCTGTTTGTCGCTCATCGGTTCTTTGCATCTCCCAGACGGACGAAATCGAAGCCGGCTTCGGTCCATTTTTCTTCATCCAACAGATTCTTCGTGTCGAAGATCAGCTTTGTTTTCATGGAGCCGCCGATTTTACTTGGTTCATATGCCCGGAATTTCTTATGGTCGGTCAGTATGACGATCAAGTCCTTGCCTTCCACCGCCTCATCCAGATCTGTCACCTGATGTGGCAGACGAATGTCTTTGATATGCGGATCATAGGCAGCATACTCAATGTTCGTCTTGTTGAGATGCTCCATGATTTTCAGGGATGGACTTTCGCGCATATCATCGACATTCCCTTTGAAGGACAGTCCCAACAGGGCGATCTTCGGATTGTCCACCTGGTGCTGATCCAAGATTTCTAGGATGCGGCGGACGGTGTAGTTCGGCATATCGTCATTGGTCTCACGGGACAGCTTGATGATTTTCGCGATCTCCGGCTGCTGTTCGGCGAGGAACCATGGATCGACCGCGATGCAGTGACCGCCGACACCAGGACCAGGCTGGTGAATATTTACTCTTGGATGGTAATTGGCCAGCTTAATGGCTTCCCAGCCATTAACACCGATCTGGTCACTGATCTTTGCAATTTCATTGGCAAACGCAATATTCACATCACGGTAGGTGTTCTCAATGACCTTCACCATTTCCGCAGTGGTCGCATCCGTCAGATGAATTTCCCCGTCAACAAAGGACTTATACAGATCCTTGGTCATTTCTGCGGATTTCTTGTCGACACCGCCAACAATACGGTCATTCGCTTCCAGCTCCTGGAAGATCTTGCCCGGAATCACGCGTTCTGGTGAATGGGACAGATATAGATCTTCGCCGATTTCCAGGCCAGCTTCCTCCAGCACCGGTCGCATGACGTCTTCGACTGTCCGCGGTGGTACCGTGGATTCCAGGATGACCAGATTCCCTTTCTTCAAGTATGGCACGATGCTTTCCGTACCCTTACGCACATAGTCGAGGTTCGCGGTCTTCTCTTCAGTAATCGGAGAAGGCACAGCGATGATGAAGGCATCCGCTTCCTCCGGCTCTACCGACACGGTCAGCCTGCCAGCGTCCATCACCTCATCCAGCGCTTCCTGGAGGCCTGGTTCTTCAATATGCAGTTCTTTTCTGGATAGCTTATCAATAACTTCTCGATTGACGTCCATTCCATGCACCTGGAAGCCATGCTTCGCGAAGATGATGGATGTCGGCAATCCTATATATCCTAATCCAATTACTGTTATCTTTTTCATTTGGCTGTTTCCTTCCTTTCCTGCTCACTGCAAGTGGTCCTATAAAAAAATAATATAATGCGCTCATTTTTTGATTCCGTTTTTTTGATTCTACTAAACAATATACGTTCGTTCCGAAGATTTGCGAGGGTGTTGCCAAAATGATTCGTCCATTATGATATTTTACCACAAAATCAGACAAAGGAGAAAAGGAATGGTGTATGATTTTGTGATATAATGTAGTAGAAATTTTTAGTAGGTGGGGAGATTCTTGGCAAGCAACTCGACGATATACTTATTATGGAAACAGCTCAGGCCGAAACAATGGAGCAAGAACCTCCTTGTCTTTGCGGCACTGCTCTTCTCGTTCCAGCTTTCCAGTCTGGACGCATTTCTGCTGGCATTTCTAGGCTTTGTCCTATTCAGCTTCACAGCCAGCAGCATCTATATTATCAACGATTACCAGGACCGGGAGGCGGACCGCCAGCACCCGGTCAAGAAGCACCGGCCAATGGCTTCCGGAGCATTGAATCCGCAGCTTGCACTGGGGACAGCAGTTGTCCTGCTGTTGGCAGCATTTTTGTCTTCGTTCCTGGTCAACCAGCTGTTCTTTTTGATTCTGCTGGTTTATTTTGTGACCAATTTATTATATACCATGGTGCTGAAACATGTCGTTATTATTGATATGATGCTGATCGCCTTCGGGTTCGTTCTGCGGGCCATTGGGGGTGCGGTGATTATTGATGTTGCCTTCACGCCGTGGTTCCTATTGTGTGCGATGCTCCTTTCGCTATTTCTGGCGATCGGCAAGCGGCGCCATGAACTCCTGCTGCAGATTGAAGGGAAGACCTCGCACCGTAAAGTTCTCGAGGAATACTCCTTCCCGTTCCTGGACCAGCTGATGGGTATCGTGGCATCTGCGACGATTGTCAGCTATGCAGTATTTACTTTTACCGCCGGAGAGACTGTCCAGCTGATGTGGACTATCCCCTTTGTAATTTACGGGGTGTTCCGTTACCTGTATTTGGTACATATCCGGCAAGAAGGCGGCGCCCCGGAAAAGATCCTGCTGGGGGACAGGCATATCCTGGTGACGGTCATCCTGTATGCCGTTACCGTGCTCGTGATTCTCAGCTTCTTTAATTGACAGATTGATAAACTTGCATAAAGGTGTGATGATCACAGTGAAACCGAAGAAAAAACAACTCGCAGGCTGGGGGAACTACCCAAAGGAATCCTGCTACATATACCGCCCAGAGACCTTGGGAGAGTTGAAGGGATTGATAAAGGACGCAGACGTCGATTCACAGATTGCCTATGGGCTCGGCCGCAGCTATGGGGATACAGCACTGAATAAGGATTCTGGCGTAATTGGAACTGACCGGCTGAACCATTTTTTGGAATTCGACGAAGAGAAGCAAACGCTGACCTGTGAGGCCGGCGTATCACTCGCTGATGTTATCGATGTGTTCCTGCCACGGGGCTATTTTCCCGGGGTGACTCCAGGCACTACCTATGTAACGATCGGCGGGGCTATTGCTAATGATGTACACGGCAAGAACCATCACAGCGACGGCAGCTTTTCCGAATATGTGCTGTCCTTCGACCTAATGATCGCAGACGGCAGTATCGTCACCTGCAGCCGCACGGAAAATGAAGAATTGTTCTGGGCGACGATCGGCGGAATTGGGTTGACGGGAATCATCCTAAAGGCGACCATCCAATTGATTCCGGTAGAAAGTTCGTATATTAAGGCGACCTATGAGAAGGCCCGGAATTTGGATGATGCCTTTGAGAAGTTCATCGAAAATGATGCCAACTTCAAGTACTCCGTCGCCTGGATTGACTGCCTCAGCACCGGCGATTCGCTCGGGCGTTCGGTGCTGATGCGCGGAGACCATGCGCGGGCAGATGAGCTGCCGGCGAAGATCAAAAAGCCGCTTGGCAGTCCGGACAAGCCAGGGTTGAAGATGCCGGTGAATGCGCCGGGCATTGCCCTAAATTACTGGTCGATTTCCGCGTTCAACCAGCTGTATTACTCTTCCTATAAGGATGAGACCAAGATTGTGGATGCCGCTTCCTTCTTCCATCCCCTCGATTCAATCGAGGACTGGAACAAGCTGTACGGAAAGAAAGGCTTTGTACAATATCAGGCGGTGTTCCCGAAAGACAGGGAACCTAAGAAAGGTTTGCGCAAGGTACTCGAGCGCCTGACCGAGGAAAAACGTTCTTCGTTCTTGGCCGTGCTGAAAAGCTCAGGTGCACAAAATGCCGGCATGCTCTCCTTTCCGATGGAGGGCTACACTCTGGCACTCGATATTCCGATCAAGGATGACGGGCTGTTTCCTTTTTTGAAGGAACTCGATGAAATTGTGCTCGCCCACGGTGGCCGGGTCTACCTGGCCAAGGATGCCGTGCTGGATGCTGACACTTTCCGGGAGATGTATCCACGTTGGGAGGAATTCCTGAGGGTGAAGCAGCAGGTGGATCCCGATGGGCGGTTTGCTTCATCCATGTCACGGAGATTGGGATTGACGGAGTAACTGTCTGGTATTGTTTTGGTGCTGGCGTGCAGTGCGGGTGGTATCGGCAGTTGGGGCTGTTTATCAGCAGTTGAAACGTGCTATCATCCGGATAACAGTTTTATCGCTAGATGAAGTGCCGATCTCGGCCCAACAGCAGATTTATCAGCAGCAAAGATAAAATATGCGCTAATAATTTGAAAAACAAGCTATTGAATAAGCAGGAGGTTACAACATGGGAGCAATATTGGTGGTCGGTGCGACGTCGACCATTGCGAAAGAGACCGTACGCAGACTCGCTGCGCGAAATAAGGATCTAATTCTTGCCGGGCGGAATATAGAGGAGCTGGAACGCCTGAAGAATGACCTGGAAATCCGGCAGCAGGCAAGGGTCTATGTACGGCGGTTCGAGGCGTTGGATTTTGACAGCCATGAGGAATTCTTCTCAGGAACTGTGAAAGAGGCCGGGGATTTGGAAGGGCTCCTGCTGATGTATGGGGCCATGGAAGATCAGAAGGAGGCCGAACAGTCCTTTGAGCTGTCGCGGAAAATGATTGATGTAAATTATACATCAGCGGTATCGATTCTGAACATTGCCGCCAATTATTTTGAACAGAAGCGGCGCGGCTTTATTGCTGCTGTTTCGTCAGTGGCCGGCGACCGTGGCCGGAAGAGCAATTATATTTACGGGTCAACGAAGGCTGGTCTCGATGCTTATATGCAGGGGCTGCGCAACCGGCTCCATGCAAAGGGTGTTCATGTCATGACCATCAAGCCGGGAATGGTGGACACGAAGATGACCTATGGTGTGGTGGGCGACTCACCGCTGCTCGCCCGTCCGGAGAAGGTCGGCTTAGATATCGCCAAGGCGGTAAGAAAGCGCAAAGATGTACTGTACACGCCAGGTTTCTGGGTCATCATCATGTTGGTGATCAAGCTTCTCCCTGAAAAACTGTTCAAGCGGATGAATCTGTAATGGATACAGCAACTGGGAGGAACGGCGGCATCCTGCCGAAATTCATCATCGGTGTTGTGCTCGGAGTCGTCGTGGTGGCAGGCTTTCTTCTGATCTCCGACTGGAGGCAGGTCAGCGGTTCGATTGCCACTATGCCGAAGGGTCCCCTGTTGGTCGCCTTCCTGCTGACGTTAATGAGCTATCTGTTCCGGCTGGGCAAATGGCATGCCTTTTCCCGTTGGTCGGGTTTTTCCGTTCCATTCCGGAAAAATGCTGCTATCTTCTTCATTGGTTTGATGATGTCCATCACCCCGGGCAAGGCGGGCGAGCTGATTAAATCCTATTATTTGAAGGAAACCTCGGATATTCCTTATTCAGCGTCCATCCCGGTCGTCTTCTATGACCGGCTCACCGACCTCTTGGCGATGGCCGCCCTGGTTGCCGTGGGCCTGCTCGTGTACCCATTCGGCATCACGCCGTTTCTGGCGACAGTAGTGCTAATTTCAGGCTTCTTTTTCCTGGCCCAGCGTCAGGGGCTGATGAAGAAGATGATTGACCTGCTGACCCGGCCGGATAGACTGCGCCGGTTCCGCGGGTCGCTCCACCACTTTTACCAGCAGACTCTTTATTTGATGCAGTTCCGCATTTTGAGTTTTGCTTTTGTGGTGAGTGTGCTGGCCTGGCTGTCGGAGTGTATTGCCCTGTTTGTCATCCTCGGCGCATTCAACCAAGAGGTCTCCATCCTGGCGAGCATCCTGACCTTCAGCCTCGGAACACTTGCTGGTGCTGTCTCGATGATTCCGGGCGGTTTAGGGGCTGCAGAGGGGTCGATTACGGGACTACTGATCCATTTTGGGGTCGGAGGTAGCCTTGCTGTTTCCATTTCGCTGATTGTCCGGTTTGTTACCCTGTGGTTCGGGGTGCTGATCGGCTTCGTTGTCTTTCTTTTCCGGCGGAAAGCCTTCCGCGGAACGAACATTACTGTTTAGGAGTGCCAAATCATGCCTTATTTTCTTGCACCTTTTGTCGGATGGGCAGCATCCGGCTTCCTGAAATTCCTGATCCATTATCTGAAATACGGGGAGGACGCCCGCCATCATATGGGAAACGGCGGCTTCCCGAGCACCCATACATCCACCGTCTCGGCGGCCGCCTTCCTGATCGGCTTTGGGGAAGGCTTTTTCTCTGCCATATTCGGGTTGGCGGCGGCCTTCTTGTTCATTGTCATCATTGATGCCACTGGCTTGCGGATTGCAGTCGGCAAACAGGCTGAAATTCTCAATAGCCTGAATCGCAATAGGGACCCGGAAGCCAAACCGCTCCGTGAACGAATGGGCCACAGCCTTGTGGAAGTACTCGGCGGGCTGGTCGTCGGTTTCCTCGTCAGCCTTGTCCTGTATTATCTGTTCAACTGGTGGGGGTGGATAACATGAGAAGAAAGATATTGGCAACGGACATATCGCTGTTGCTAATTTTTTCTGCGTATGCAAGTTATATCCTGATTAAGGCGAAATATCATCCTAGTGGCTATGTGTCTTCAGATTCGGCCCATTACCTGCAGATGGCAGCGAATCTGCTGGAGGGGAACGGAATGACGACCGTCGATATGGTCCCGGGTATGAGCACGTATTTCGCCACATGGCCGATCGGCTACCCGGTGCTTATCGCTATTGCTTCCTTAATCAGTGGATTGAACGTATTCTGGGCTTCCAAGCTGATGAATATCATCCTGGTAGGCCTCTGCCTTCTTGTACTGAGGAACCTGTTTCAAGAGAAGGCTGGGACTGCTGGGCTGGTGCTGTTTGCCGGGAGCTTCACAGGCATTTTTGCCTACACGTGGTCCGAGGTTCCGTTCTTGTTCGGACTGCTTTGGCTGATCTACGGGCTTGTCCGCTTTGTAGGAACGAATCACCGGCGCTATGCCGTACACCTTTTGTTTGCAGCCATCTTTCTATTTTTCATGCGGTATATAGGCCTGATCGGTGCCGGAATGATTGGATTACTCGGGTTCTATTATCTATACAGGAGAGAATGGCAGAATATGTGGCTATGCTGGGTCACTGGCACCCTGCCGATTCTGATTGCAGGCGGCTACCTGCTGATTAATTATATCAATGCCGGATTGCCCACCGGGATGGAACGTGTGCCACGTTGGGAGTCAGCCGGTGAATTCTTTACCATGCTATGGGAAGGAATCCTGGCGGAACTCAATTACCTGTCCCTTTGGAACGATGAATTTTTATGGGTAAGCATTGCCGTGCTGGTGATAGGCGGGTTGATGTTCCTGCGGGGTCGAGAATTTAAGCGGCTATTTACACTTCCCGCCAGCAGTCTGGTACTGCCCGGTATGTTCCTATTCGGTGCCATTGTTTATTATGCAGCTATCATCTACATGCGCTGGACTGCCCATTTCGATCCATTCAATTTCCGCCTGCTCGGACCAGGTACCCTGATGCTGATGCTCGCCATTATTGCATGGGCCTCCCAAACCGGTCAGCGGCCATGGAGGCGGTGGCGCTCCTTTTTCCAAGTGGTATTCGGTGCAGCTTTCCTGGTGAATATCGTATGGAACAGCTATACACTGGTCCAAGAGCCGAGTCCTAATTATGCGGACACGCGGGAGCAAGTGAAGGAGACCTATGAGCAGGTAGAGCCTGGCAGCATTATCGCCTTTGAGAATGTTCACGCCCGTTACTTACGGACGGATTTACAATACATCAAGGTACACTTTCAACCATATTTCGCCGAAAATGAATCGCTCGAAGAATTCTTGAACCGGATTACGCCAAATGAGGCGCCTGCTGTTCTGCTGGAGAACGATGACACTATACGAAGCCATCGCTATCACGAAAGCTTCACAGAGCTCGCGGAGGAAGCTGGCCAAGAACCGAATTTTATTAAAATAAATGAGTAGTTTTGTGATTAAATGAGAGGTCTTCCTTTAGGGAGGCCTTTTTTTGTTGGCAGTGTTGGTGTGCTGGTTGGGTGTTAGTTGCGGCATATGGCGATGATTTGAAATGACTGAATCAAGGAACAGGACATTGGAGTTCATTTTACACGAATATATTACTTATATGCTAAACACATGTGCAGTTGCCATAACTTCTGTTTTTCCCGCATATATCGGAAACACCGTAACTATCTTGTGACTGCCTTTTAATCTTTTCTTCAAATGGTATATCATATAAATCATGATAATGCTCTAAAGCCTCTTGTAACTCATCATAAAATGTTTCCCATTTTCCCTTTGGCCAATTATCTAATTCCTTTGTACACTCCTCACAATATTCTCCTTCCTCATAAGGGTAATCACGAAAAAACAGATTTTCCTTATCCTCTTCACACCATTTACACGTACTCATTGATACACTCCTTGTTAAAAAATAATCCCTTTTTCTAATATATGAATAAAAGAACTAGGTATATGCCTAAATAAAAAATACTAAATAAATTTTACTATGGCCTTCTATATTTGTATTTGCCTTGGGATTCTAGCGCTTGAGTACCAGCTTTATATAGTCTTCTATAGCTTTCATCTACCAAAAAGAGGCCTTCCCAAAGGGAGGCCTCTATCTAGATAACTATTTATCTTTCAACTTGCTGCCTTTACCGCCTACTAGATTCAGGATCGGGCGGTAGCCATTGCCGATGATGCCAGTCACTTCTACGATAAGTTCGACAATAATCAGAAGGCCAGTCATGATTAAGATGGAGCCCCAGACGGTGGAGCTTGCCATGGAGATGGCGGCGACACTGAAAAGGCCGCTCAGGGCATAGATCATCACGACTGTCTGGCGATGAGTGAAACCGAGACGGAGCAGGCAGTGATGGAGATGGGATTTGTCCGGTGCGGATAATGGCTTCTTTTGAACGATTCGGCGAATAATAGCAAAAGAAGTATCCAGAATCGGAATCCCCAGAACAATAATCGGTACTGCCAAAGAGACGACCGTCACGTTCTTAAACAGGCCCATGACTGCCAGCACGCTGATCATATAACCCAGGAACAAGGAGCCCGTGTCCCCCATGAACAGCTTGGCGGGGTGAAAGTTATAGACCAGGAATCCGAGTGTGCTGCCAAGCAGCAGCAGGCCGATTAGAGCGATGAACTCATTTCCCATGGAGATGGCCATCCCGGAAATGGTCATCATGGCGATGGCAGAGACGCCTGCCGCCAGTCCGTCCAACCCGTCGATAAGGTTGATGGCGTTCGTAATGCCGACAATCCAGAGAATCGTCAGCGGTATGGCGAAGTAGCCGAATTCGATTCTGTCACCAAACGGAAGAGTAATGAATTCGATCTGCACCCCGCCAAGTACGGTGACCAGTGCGGCGATAAGCTGGCCGCCGAACTTGGTTTTTGCCGACAGCTCCATCAGGTCATCCATCATGCCAATAGCTATGATGATGAAGGCGCCGAGCAGGATAGGCCATGCTCGTATTGTATCCGGCATATACAGTACCACTCCCAGCAGAAAGCTGAGAAAGATAGCCAGACCTCCCATACGGGGCATGACTTTTGCGTGTACTTTCCTGTTATTCGGCTGGTCAACTGCACCGACTTTGATAGCCAATTTTTTTACAAATGGCGTCAGGATCAATGCAACAATGAAGCAGATGATCAGTGGTAGAATGTATTCCATATCGATCCCCCTATGATCGTAGTGCAGCTTCCTCAAAAGGGAGCTGTAAATCTATTAAACAATCCCATGCCTCGGAATTCTACCGAAACCATGAAAATAGCTTTCCGCTAATCTTCCTATCTAATATTCTCACTACATTATATACGAAGTCTGGGAAAATTCAATTGGGGGTGGAAGAAAAATATTTTCCTGTTCCGGGAAAATATTCTACCTAAAAGGAATCCACATCTCCCTGGGTGATCCACCAGTTTTCTAGTTTGTCCGCTTCGGAATATTCTTCGTTTAGGCGGTGGATAACCAGCGGCATCGGCTTGTCCTTCTCCTTGAAGCCTATCTGCTCCAGGGCACCGGCCGCGGGGCCGCCGGGTGCCATCCACGTCTGGATGATGTCTGTATCTCCCAGCTTCCTGATTGCTTCTGTAAAGAGATATTCCCAGTTGCGCTGATCACCAAACGTCAGGCCGTCTACGATGTGCCCCACGGTTACCCGGCCCTTTTTAAAGGCCACTTGTTCTTTTTTCAAAATGATGTATCCTTTCAGCTCGCCCTCTTGGCTGAGGGAATACGCCGTATAGGGATGGTCCGGGTGTTCAAGGAACCTCCAGTTGAGATAATCACTGCCCCGCTTTAACAGGACGGGCTTCAAACCAGCAGCTGCTTCGGCTAATGCATCACACCGCTGGTCAAAATGGTTCACTTCATTGAATTCCCAACCTGCCGGGAGGAAAGAAAGCTTTTTCAACTTCCCGTGGCGGTATACATTCCCTGCAACTGCCAACAATGGTTTAAGGAGTGGAAGCACTCCGGCTGCGGGCGGTCCGGGGTTCATGACCATCATATACCTGGAAATATCGCCTGCATGGACGCCGCCTGTATGTCTAAGCAAAAGCTCCTTCGCTTTAGGTGCGGGGAAGCCATAAAGCAGGTCGATCTGATGCTTGCCTGCTTCTTCCAGCATCGTCTGGTTCAGCTGTCCATATATTCCCTTCCCCCTTGCCTTGGGATCTACCATTGTGTCCACCCGTAGGGCAATTTTAGAAGAATTTCCTTTTATGTAGGCCTCAGCGACCCATAGCGCGATATGACCAAGGATTTGCCCTTCTTCTTCAAATACGAGGATGAATGGATTCAGGTCAGACGGCCTCCGTTCAAATTTCCAGTTCCAATGCTCCGGGGATCTCTCTTTCCGGAACACCTTCTGATAAAGTGCTTCTACCTGCTGCTGATCTTCTTCTTTGTAATAGCGTACGGCCATAAGCTTTCTCCTAACTAGTTCTCTTTCCCTCGAAAACTATTCTCATATAATCTTTTTTTCAACCGGAAGTTTTTATAGATGGCCCATAGCAATGTGTCCGTCCGGTTCGCCTGCTTGAACAGCTCAGGGAACCGGGAAGGATAGTACTCATTCTCCAGGTACTCACAGTGCTGGATGAAGGCCGGAATAGTCGGCTCGACGAACACCTCTGCCGCCTGGATATCCTCTGCGGCCAGTTCCCGCTTCAGCCGGTTCAGCTCCAGGAAGCCGTCAAATGCAATCGCCTGAGAGGAAAATACTTCAATTGCG
Source organism: Virgibacillus sediminis (assembly GCF_042643265.1). Classification (NCBI taxonomy): domain Bacteria; kingdom Bacillati; phylum Bacillota; class Bacilli; order Caryophanales; family Bacillaceae; genus Virgibacillus; species Virgibacillus sediminis. Next base: position 23,113 of record NZ_JBHRRZ010000007.1, read on the forward strand.
CGCTTTTTATCGGCTACTGTGTCACTGATGTCCATCACACAGTTGACAAACGAAGGGGGAATCGGACAATTGATCTCATAGAGTCTAAGGGTCATGGACGGATCCTCCATATCCTTCAATACATCTGCCAGTGTTTTGGCTGTCTGTGTATGATCGGTATGGGCATCCACATAGGACGTACAGTAAATGATATCCGGCTGGACGGTTTCAATGATGTCCCGGAACTTCCTTCTGGATTCTTCATTGCTCTCTACTTTGCCGTCCGGCAGTCCCATATAATGGATGGAATCAATGCCGAGGATGCCTTTTGCTTCTTCCATTTCCTTCATTCTCGTATGGATTAATTCATCCTTGCTGAGATCACTGACACTGTTGGAACCATCCGTTACAAATGCACAATGGACTTCCGCCCCTTCATTTGCATGCTTGCGGATGACACCGCCAGGTCCAATGGTCTCATCATCCATATGGGGGGCCAGGACAAGGACCTTCCTTGCTCCTGTCGTATCGGCCAGCACCTTGGATGCTTGATAATGCCTTTTCAGCATGAATCTGGTCACTGGAATGTTGATTGGTTTCAATATACCTATGATTAGTTGTTTCGCATTCATGTCCTTATACCCCTTCTTCACTGTTTCCTCTTCACAAATTTATCGATCAGGAACTGCAGGGATTGGGAGCGAAGCAGGAATACAAGTATTCCATAGACAACTGCTCCAACAACTGCGACTGTTCCTATTTGGACTAGATTATGCCAGCCGGCGATATAATCCAGTAACGGCCATACTGCAACAGTCATCACTATCGCAGCAACGGTGATTTTCAAAAATTCCATCAACAGATATTTCATATTCAAACCGTTCACCAGTCTGTAGAAGACGATGAACGATGCCGCCACATAGAATAAGGCATTGACAGAGGCGGAAAGTGGAATTCCCCGATAGCCTATCCAAGAAGTGAAGATGAAATTCAAGACAATATTCATTAATATAGATAGGCCGCTGATCATCAGAATTAAATGGCCTTTTTTAAGGGAGTAGAACCCTTTATTTGTTACATTGTTTAAACTGAAGAATAGAACGGATCCAAAATATAAATAAGCAACCTGTGTGGTCGCTGCTGTCGCTTCTGCTGAAAATGCTCCCCGTTCATAGAGGAGTTCGATCAGGTTAGGCATCAGAACCAGCATTCCTGCAATCGATGGCAGAAGAATAAGATACATCAGCGTGAATCCGTGCTCCAGACCACGTTTGAATAATTTATGATTATCAGATGCGATCGCCCGGGAAAGCAGCGGAAAGACGATGGTGCCGATAGTCACGCCGAAAATTCCCTGGGGCATGTGGATAAGGTTTTTAGCGTAATTGATATAGGTAACGGCCCCTTCTTCAAAGTAGCTCGCAAAAATGGTACCGACCATTAAGTTGATCTGTCCGACCGCCACCGTCAATCCGACCGGTATGAACACCCAGTAGAATTGCCTTACCTCGAGCCAATCCATCTTCCCCTTCAGCTTGATTACCTTCCTGGGCAATACCAGTATTAGCTTGAAAAGCAGGGAGAAAATAGTTCCGGCAAAGTAACCCAGAGCCAGGGAATACACACCTATGGACTCTGCAAAAAGGAAAGCTCCAAAAATTGAACTCATAATGACAATGATCTGCGACACCATAGACAGGGAGAATTTATTTTCGGCATCAAAGAATGCCTCCAAAACAGCATTCATCCCTACAAACAGGATCGTGGAAAAGAAAATCATTGCCACCAGTACGGCTATTTCATTCGCCTCACTGTGGAATTCCGGATATAAGAGCGGTATGTACCATGGAGCGAACGCCATCCCAAGAATGGTGACAATCAAACTGATCAGGATGGTGCCTCGGAAGACCTGCCCCATATGGAAGCTGCCTCTATTTTTTTCTAATGCTTCAATATAACTCGGGACGAATGCATTTTTCATCCCGGTGGTCATAAAAAGTATAAACATATTGGGAATGATGAACGCAGCCAGATAGGCATCTGCTGCATAGCTGTCCCCAAAGTAATATGCGATTACCATATCCCGCAGCAAGCCGGATACTTTTAATAATAAAGACGCCCCTATAAAAAGGACGCTTGCTAAGCCTAGTCTCGATTTCAACGGTAATACCTCTCTCATCTGCTCAAGCATGAACTGCTAAATTATATTCTATCATATTTCTTTCTATATCAAAACTGACTTTATTGCTAGGATTGATTTCTACTTTTTACCAGAAGCACCCGCATACCAAAGCCTTAGACGACCGGTCGGTGACGTTCGGGCTATGCTCAGCGCGCAGGCGGAGGACGCTACAGCTGAGAGTGGCGGGCTCATTCGATTCATCCCCTGAGAAGGTAAAGGATGCACATTCATAGCGATATACGACGCTTCCACGCATAGCCCACTTTTAGTCTGCCTTCCATTTAACCTGCTGTCGATGGGACTACTCTCACAGCGGCCACTAGACGCTGGGCTCTTGATTAGAGTGTGGATATCCCTGTTAATGTGTTATGAAAACCCCGAATTTTTAGTTTCCTTATAAAAAAGGTTCTAAGTCAAATGTTGGGGTGGGAGTCCAAACTCCTGCCCCTTTATCCTAATGAATTGCCGATTGATTTGAATTGATGATGTAATAAAACGCGATGTTTCAAGCGGTCATACCTTCGG
>NZ_JBHRRZ010000008.1:0-131146 GCF_042643265.1 Virgibacillus sediminis
AGGTTGATAGGTTCGAGGTGGAAGCGTGGTGACACGTGGAGCTGACGAATACTAATCGATCGAGGACTTAACTACATTCTTTACCATGTCACGGTATTTACTCTTATTTAGTTTTCAGGGTGCAAATTATAACATTTTTATAAAAAACCCTTGCATTTTCGTCAAAAAATGCGTATAATGATTCTTGTCATTGATTTTCACCTTGTCTGGTGGCGATGGCGGAGAGGTCACACCTGTTCCCATGCCGAACACAGAAGTTAAGCTCTCCAGCGCCGATGGTAGTTGGGACTTTGTCCCTGCAAGAGTAGGACGCTGCCAGGCAAATGCAATATTTTAAATGCATTTTTACTATTAAGACTTATACAAACAGGCGCAAACCTGTATGTGGAGGATTAGCTCAGCTGGGAGAGCACCTGCCTTACAAGCAGGGGGTCGCAGGTTCGAGCCCTGCATCCTCCACCATATAAATGCCGGCCTAGCTCAATTGGTAGAGCAACTGACTTGTAATCAGTAGGTTGGGGGTTCAAGTCCTCTGGCCGGCACCACCTTAACAACTATATAGATATATATATATAAATGGTGTTTGTACGAGCCATTAGCTCAGCTGGCAGAGCATCTGACTTTTAATCAGAGGGTCGGAGGTTCGAATCCTCCATGGCTCACCATCTTATGCGGGTGTGGCGGAATTGGCAGACGCGCTAGATTTAGGATCTAGTATCTTATGATGTGGGGGTTCAAGTCCCTTCACCCGCACCATTATCACTTTTATGCCATGCGGAAGTAGTTCAGTGGTAGAACACCACCTTGCCAAGGTGGGGGTCGCGGGTTCGAATCCCGTCTTCCGCTTTCTCCGCGCCGGGGTGGCGGAATTGGCAGACGCACAGGACTTAAAATCCTGCGGTAGGTTCTACCGTGCCGGTTCGAGTCCGGCCCTCGGCATTACAGGCGCCCGTAGCTCAATTGGATAGAGCGTTTGACTACGGATCAAGAGGTTAGGGGTTCGACTCCTCTCGGGCGCGCCATATACGGGAAGTAGCTCAGCTTGGTAGAGCACATGGTTTGGGACCATGGGGTCGCAGGTTCGAATCCTGTCTTCCCGACCATTTAAATATTATTTAGGGGCCTTAGCTCAGCTGGGAGAGCGCCTGCCTTGCACGCAGGAGGTCAGCGGTTCGATCCCGCTAGGCTCCACCATTTTCAATTTGCTCTTTGAAAACTGAACAAAACAACCAGTATGTCAAGAAGAAACAACTCGTTTTTTCTTATAAACAAGCAGAAGCATTGCTTCTGCAAAAGCTAAGACATTCGGTAGGATTGATTGGTGTCNGGCCAGGCAGCAACATTTTTATTAATATCGCGGGATGGAGCAGTCTGGTAGCTCGTTGGGCTCATAACCCAGAGGTCGCAGGTTCAAATCCTGCTCCCGCAACCAATTTCTTTAATAGTAGTACTGAAAGTGCAACCAATTTCTTTAATAGTAGTAATTAGCATCTTTAATACGGTCCGGTAGTTCAGTTGGTTAGAATGCCTGCCTGTCACGCAGGAGGTCGCGGGTTCGAGTCCCGTCCGGACCGCCACTTTTATATTAGCATACATACTCACACATGATTTGAAGTGAATCGTGTGTTTTTTTATTTACCCAGACATAAAAATGGTTAATAGAACCTAACCTCACACTTTCTTTCAAGGTACTCTGCTTAGCTGCCTCCACCTTTTATTTTTCCTTTTTTGTTTCTTTTTGCTATAGTTAATAGAGATTAAAAAAATGGTGATGACTTATGGATGAATTTTCATTTATTGATTCGATTAAACAAAAATATTATAAACAGCCGACACTGCTTAAAGGTGTAGGCGACGATGCGGCAGTGTTCCGCCAGCAGAACAAGGATATAGTGACTTCTGTAGATACAATGGTGGAAAATGTACATTTTGCCAAATATACCATGTCTCCTTTTCATGCAGGTTATCGCGCACTTGCGGCTAATATTAGTGATCTGGCTGCCATGGGTGCTGTACCTGCTTTTTATTTAGTTTCCATCGTTATACCAGCCGATTTGTCGAATGAGGATGCAGGAAGCATATTTTCCGGGATGGAATCCTTGGCCTCTTTGTATAGGATGGATTTAATCGGTGGTGATACGGTATCCGGTAAAGAACTTTCCATCTCCATTACCGTCATTGGTTATACGGAGCCGGGGAGAGCCCGATATCGCAGTTCAGCCCGGCAAGGTGACTTGGTATTTGTTACAGGTTCACTTGGCGATTCGCAGGCAGGCTTTCATATCCTTGCCAATAAAGGGGAATATGAAGAGGAAAGCTATTTCATCGAACGTCATAGAATGCCCTCTCCTAGAGTGGATTTTGCTGCGAAACTCAGTGGGATTAAAAGGGTGTCCTTAAATGATATCAGTGATGGGCTTGCAAATGAGGTGAACGAAATTGCAGACGCTTCACAGGTGACTATTATACTGAATGAAAAGGATCTGCCAGTCAGCCCTCAATATCCTCAATTCCCCGTTGATTTGCAGCATAAATGGAAACTCTATGGGGGAGAGGATTTTGAGTTGGTTGGTACAGTCGCGGAAGACGATTGGGAGAGTGTAAAAGAAGCGGCAAGCAATACGGACACAGTAGTGACTCCAATAGGGTATGTAGCGGAACGCTCTTTATCCTCAAAAGTTTATTTGATTACGGATAATGGAAAGATTCCATTATATAGTGAAGGATATACCCATTTAAAGTAGGTGACATCGTAAATGACAGAAATAGTACAGACCAATACTGATTTGGAAACAATACAGTTGGCAGTTAGGCTTTCTTCCTTTTTAAAGCCCGGAGATGTTTTGACTCTTGAGGGTGATCTTGGGGCAGGGAAGACGACTTTTACGAAAGGGATTGCTCAAGGTTTAGGGATAGAACGCACGGTAAGCAGTCCTACTTTTACTATAGTAAAGGAATATGAAGGAGAGATACCGCTGTATCATATGGATGTTTACCGTCTGGAAGATTCCGAGGAGGATATAGGCCTGGAGGAATATTTGCATGGCGATGGAGTATCCATTGTGGAGTGGCCCCAATTTATTGAAGAACTATTGCCGGAAGAGAGATTGGCAATTAAAATCAGTTATGTGGATGAAAATAGAAGAACATTGGAACTCACACCGCGAGGCAAACATTATCAACGGGTCGTCCGGGAGATGCTGCGCGCTGGTGTGTAAAGTAAGGAGCTATCTATAAAGATGAATACACTTGCAATGGATACATCAAACCAAATTATGGGCGTTGCTGTTCTGAGGAATGGCGAGTTAGTTGGTGAAATAACGACAAACTTGGCCAAGAACCATTCAGTCAGACTGATGCCTGCTATTGACCAATTAATGCAAGAGGTAGGCATGGTGCCAGAGAATCTCGACCGGATTGTTGTTGCCAAGGGTCCTGGCTCCTATACAGGAGTACGTATTGGCCTAGCTACCGCTAAATCGATGGCGTGGGCTCTTGATATTCCGGTAACAGGGGTCTCCAGTCTGGAAGTGCTCGGATATCAGGGCCGTTTTTTTGACGGGATGGTCTGTCCTTTTTTTGATGCGCGAAGAGGCCTGGTATACAGTGTAGTATACGAATGGCAAGGTAGAAATTTATTACCTATTCGGGAAGAAGCCAATATTCTGATGGAAGATCTATTGAAGGAATTGGCCGCCAAAAAGAGGGAAGTCCTTTTTCTGAGCCCGGATATTTCCAAGCATAAAGATTTGATCAGGAAACATCTTGGCGACTTGGCGGTTATACCTGAATTTCCATATCATCTCCCGAAGCCGAGTCATTTGGCCCTTGCAGGGTTGGAGAAAGAAACGGATGACAAGCACAACTTGACTCCAAACTATCTTCGCTTGGCGGAGGCAGAAGCTAAATGGCTGAAAGCCCAAAAAGGACAAGAAAAATGATGGATTGCAATATAAGGAAGATGGAAACTGGGGATGTAGAAGCGGTGATGGAGGTGGAGCGTGCCTCTTTCTCGACTCCCTGGACAACGGATATTTTTTATCAGGAGCTTATCGATAACCGCCATGCCCACTACTTCGTCATAGAGATAAATCAAAAGATAGTAGGGTATGCCGGCATTTGGGTAGTGTTGGATGATGCACAGATCACCAACATAGCCATCCATCCGGAGTACCGGGGAAAGAAGATGGGACAGAAGCTCTTTCAGTACCTTCTCCAGCAGACGGCCATGATGGGAGTAACCCGGCTGTCGTTGGAAGTGAGGAAATCCAATCTTCCGGCTCAGCGGCTATATCGGAAATTTGGACTCGTACCTGGTGGAGTCAGAAAAAATTATTACACGGATAACCAGGAAGATGCTATAGTGATGTGGGTGAATCTGCGATGAATAAAGATAAAATTATTTTAGGCATAGAAACCAGCTGTGATGAAACGGCTGTCGCTATTGTTAGAAATGGGAGGGAAATTGTTTCCAATGTGGTTGCCTCTCAGATTGAAAGCCATAAGCGTTTCGGCGGGGTGGTTCCGGAGATAGCTTCACGACACCATGTCGAGCAAATAACATTGGTGCTAGAGGAAGCGTTTGACCAGGCTGGAATGGGCTGGGATGATATTGACGCGATAGCAGTGACGGAAGGGCCTGGTCTTGTAGGTGCTCTTTTGGTCGGAGTCAATACTGCGAAAGCATTGGCATTTGCAAAGAGCAAACCTTTGGTAGGTGTCCATCATATTGCCGGTCATATTTATGCCAACCGCCTGGAAAGTGAATTTACTTTCCCTTTGCTGGCTTTAATCGTCTCAGGAGGACACACAGAGCTCGTCCTGATGCGTGGCCATGGTGATTATCAGGTTATCGGGGAAACAAGGGACGATGCCGCAGGGGAGGCATACGACAAGGTTGCCAGGATGCTGGAACTCCCCTATCCCGGGGGGCCGCATATTGACCGTCTTGCAGCATCAGGAGAAGAAACTATTGAATTTCCAAGAGCCTGGCTGGAAGAAGGAAGCTATGATTTCAGTTTTAGCGGCTTGAAGTCCTCGGTGATCAATAAAATCCACAATGCCAAACAGCGTGGAGAAATACTGAAAAAAGAGGATATAGCTGCAAGCTTTCAGTCAAGCGTAGTAGAGGTGCTTACTGAGAAAACGTTTCGGGCGGCTGAGGAATTTCAAGTGAAGCAAGTAATTGTTGCAGGCGGTGTAGCGGCAAATCAAGGTCTGCGAAGAGCTTTAGAACAGAAATTCAGCGGAACAGGAACTCCTTTAATGATCCCTCCATTAAAGCTGTGTACGGATAATGCTGCTATGATTGCAGCAGCCGGTACGATTTCCTATGAAAAAGGGAACACGGCAGGGCTGGACTTAAATGCCAGTGCTTCTTTGTTATTAAAATAAACAGGTTATCCACAAATATGTGGGTAACCTGTATGATATACTATCAATATGCATCTTTTTAATGTGGACAAATTAGTGGATAATATCAATGGTTGGTGTGGATAGTGTGCATAACATTGTTGGCAACTTCATTTTAAATAGGATCGGCGGATAAACAGCCTGTGGATAAATTTGGGGAAGCGGAGAGAAATTTGGTGATACTGCAATGAATAAAAAGCAATCTTATTATATGCAGAGTGACTTGATCATTCTGTTCATTATGTTTGTTAGTGTTAGTCTGTTGGCCATCTATAATGCCCAACAGCTGGAACAGTACGGCAACGAGAACTTTGTGCTGAAACAGATACTTTGGTTTGCAGTGGGGATCTGTCTCGTTGCAGCCATCCAGTATTTTGACTTGGATCAATTATATAAGGCAAGTACATTTATATACATTTTTGGTGTCTTCATGTTGTTTGTGCTATTAATCAGTCCACCGAGTATAGCATACCCAGTTAACGGGGCTAAAAGCTGGTTCCAGTTCCCGGGCCTATCGCTTCAGCCGGCAGAATTCGTGAAGATGTCCACCATTCTCTATTTATCAGCTGTTGTCACTAGACACCGGTCTAAAAATGGGGCACCAACTTTAAAATCAGATACATTATTATTGGTCAAACTTATTCTCATCGTTGCCACACCTGTAGTACTAATTATGATGCAGCCCGATTTCGGGACTGCTATGGTGTATGTATTTGTACTGGGGATGTTTATTATTCTATCAGGCATCAGCTGGAAGATCATAACGGCATTGGTAGCTTCCAGTACTGTATTGGCTGCTGCCCTGCTTGGATTTATCATTCGTTTTCCAGAGCTGGCACAGAATATGATCGGAATTAAAGGATACCAGATTAACAGGATTCTTACTTGGTTCGACCCTACCCAACAGTCCAGCGATGCTACCTTTCACTTTGACCGGGCCTATATGGCTCTCGGATCAGGCCAGCTGTTTGGCAAAGGGATGGACAGTCTGGAGGTGCCGTACCCTGAAGCACATACTGACTTCATCTTCTCGGTGATAGGCGAGAGTTTCGGCTTTATTGGGAGTGCATTGGTCATTTTTCTTTATTTTATGTTCTTATATAAACTCGTAACCCTTGGGCTCAACACATACAGTCATTCTCCATTTGGGGCTTATCTATGTTTTGGTTACTTCAGTGTCTTGCTGATCCATGTATTCCAGAATATTGGTATGACCTTGGGCGTTATGCCGATTACGGGGATTCCTCTTCTGTTAGTAAGTTACGGAGGGAGCAGTGTGTTGTCCACGATGATAGGCTTCGGCCTGATCTACCGTGTGGCAGTGGAGCATACGATTCAGAATGATTATCTATTTAAATGATAGACACCCGTATGGATTCCATACGGGTGTCTTGTTTATTCTTCTTGAAGAACTGTCCACTCCTCCATCAGCTGTTCTATCTTCTGTTTGAGCTCACCGGTTTGTTTTGTAAGTTCTAATGCTTTTTCATGATCTTGATAGACTGCAGGCTCTGCCATTTGTGCTTCCAGAGAAACTAAGTCTGATTCCAGTTTCTCCACTTCTTCTTCTACTTCCTGGATACGTCTTAGCTTCTTGCGTTCTTCTCTCTGTATTTTTTTATCCTCTCGGTAGCTCCGGGCTTTATTATCAGTTCTATTGATCACTTCTTCTGTCTGCTGGAGCCTGGCAATTTCCGCCTCTTCCGCCTTCTTCTCCATATAATAATCATAATCTCCGAGATAGACTGTCATACCATCCCGGTTCATTTCAGCGACTTGGTCTGTGATGCGGTTGATAAAATATCGGTCATGGGAAACAAATAAGATCGTTCCTGGGAAATCCTGAAGCGCTGCCTCCAGTACTTCTTTACTATCAATGTCCAAATGGTTGGTCGGCTCATCCAATATCAGCAGATTTGCTTTTTGCATCATCAGTTTGGCAAGGGCCAAGCGGGCTTTTTCACCGCCGCTCAGCGAATTGACAGGCTTTAGTACATCATCACCAGAGAACAAGAAGTTCCCGAGTATCGTCCGAATATCTTTCTCATTCACTGTACGGTGTTCATCCCATAACTCATCCAATACGGTTTTGGATGAAGAAAGGTCTGCTTGTTCCTGGTCGTAATAGCCTATTTGGACATTGGCACCTTCCTGTATCGATCCTTCGCGAGGCTGATATCTTCCCATAATGATCTTTAATAGGGTAGTTTTTCCGACTCCATTGGGGCCTACTAGTGCGATACGTTCTCCTCTGTTCACCTCTAAATTCACATGAGAGAAGAGCGGCTCACTGTCATCCTCATAACCGAAGCTGAGATTATTTATTCTCAGAACATCATTGCCGCTCCTTCTATTGATCTGAAAGGAAAAATTGGCTGATCCTTCCTCTCCCAGAGGTCTGTCCACTTTTTCCATTTTCTCCATTTGCTTCCTTCTGCTTTGTGCCCTTTTCGTAGTAGAAGCCCTCACAATATTTCGCTGGATGAAATCTTCCATCTTCTTAATCTCTGTCTGCTGTTTCTCGTACTCTTTCAATTCCTGTTCGTAGTCCCGTGCTTTCTGTTCGAGAAATTTACTATAGCTGCCATGATATTTCTTTGTCCTATGTCTGGAAACTTCATAGACAATGTTCACTGTTTTATCAAGGAAATATCGATCGTGGGAGACAATGGTAATTGCCCCAGGATACCCGTTAAGGTAATTTTCCAACCAGCCAAGCGTTTCAATATCCAGATGGTTTGTGGGCTCATCCAATATAAGGAGGGACGGTTTGGTTAATAAAAGCTTCCCGAGAGCCAGGCGGGTTTTCTGTCCTCCGCTCAATTCCCGTATGGGCGTATCATAACTGTAGTCCTGGAAATTCAGCCCGCTCAACACCGACTTTATTTCTGCTTCGTACATATATCCTCCGTCATGCTGGAAGGCCTGCTGGAGGCGGTCATACTCTTCCAGGAGCTTTTGTGATTTGTCCGAGGACACCTCATTCCCCATTTTCTGTTCCAGTTCCCTGAGATCCTGTTCACGGTCGATCAGGTGCTGGAAGACCTCCAGCATCTCTTCCCAGATTGTTTTGTCCGATTCCAGGGAAGTATGCTGGGAAAGATATCCGATGGTTGTTTCCTTTGGCTGGAAAAGTTCTCCATCATCGTATGTATACTCGCCGGCCATTATTTTAAGGAGGGTGGATTTACCGGCACCGTTCCTGCCGACGATGGCAATACGGTCGCGGTCTTTTATCTCCATTTTTACATTGCTGAGAATCTCCTCGGCCCCGAAGGATTTGGAAACTCCATTTAATTGCATCAGTATCATTTTTGTTCACCTCATCTATTCAAGTCTATCTTATATGGGATTCGCCAGGCAATCAAATTGTGAAAGGAATCACGACTTTTTCCGTTTTTTCTGGTAAAATGTAGATGAGTAATCAAACAGGACCGAAAAGAGGAATATTTATGGTACAGAATAACATCCCACAGGCTACCGCCAAACGTCTGCCATTATATTACCGTTTTCTAAATAATCTTAATCAGCAGGGAAAAGCCCGAGTATCTTCCAAGGAGCTTAGTGAAGCGGTCAAAGTGGATTCTGCCACAATCCGCAGAGATTTTTCTTACTTTGGGGCCCTGGGGAAAAAAGGATATGGATATAATGTGGAATACCTGCTGGGTTTCTTCCGGGAAACTCTCGATCAGGATGAAGTCACAGATGTGGCCCTGATTGGTGTAGGTAATCTTGGCACCGCTTTTTTGAATTATAATTTTATGAAGAACAATAATATCAAGATAAAAATGGCTTTTGATGCCGATCCGGAGAAGGTCGGGACAGATATTGGAGGGGTCCCTGTCTACCATATAGATGAAATGGAAAAGAGGATGGCAGGAATGAAAGTGGCAATTCTCACCATCCCGGCACAAGAGGCAGATCGTGTTACGGAGCGTCTGGTTGAATTTGGGATTGAGGGTATTCTAAACTTCACTCCTGCAAGGATAACGGTGCCTTCCCATGTGCGCGTGCACCATATCGACCTGGCTGTGGAATTGCAGGCATTGGTGTATTTCTTAAAGCACTATCCTCTTGATTCATCCGAGCAATAGATAAAAAACCTGTCGAACTAGTTGTTTGACAGGTTTTTTATCTGACTGGGAAGGTGCGTGTCATTCAGTTGGGCACTACTTCTTCTTATTTCTTTTCTTGATCTGAAAATGGATGTTTACCATACGGAACGCCACTCCAAAATCCATCGTAGCAACTATTGCGAGAAGGATGGTAGTGAAATTCCAAATGGTTTCATCAGCTGTCTGTATGGCTGCGTATATAAAGACAGCACCCATGGCAAAATAGATAATTGCCGATGTGAGCGGGGAAATTCTCATGCTTAACCTCCTATAAGAATCATCTGCTGCTCCAACTGACGCTGCATACGCTCGATTTCCTCAGGAGTAAGCCCGTATTGAGCAAGAACAACGATGGTGTTCATCGCCGCATGGACGATGATGGGAACAATAATCCGTTTGGTGCGCACGTATAAAAATGCAAAGACAAACCCCATGGAAGCATAAACCAGAATGTGGGTCGGATCCAAATGGATGAAACCGAAGACCAAAGCGGATAGCAATGCCGCAAAGAAGAAATTCATCCGTTTATAAAGGCTTCCAAAGATAATCTTTCGGAAAATGAGTTCTTCCAATATGGGGGCAATCAATGCAGGGATAATCATAAAGATTGGTGCAGCCCTTGTAATATCCATGATCTGCTGGGTGTTCTCCGAGCCCGATTCAATTCCGAGCAGTTCCATCTCAATAAGGCCGGCAATTGTCTGTGCAGCAAAGGCCATAAAAACACCGAGGACAGACCAGACAACTACGGTACTCAGGGAAGAAGCATCCCTTGCGCTTCCTTCTTTCATATCGGGCCTCATCAACAGGAGCGTAACAATCAAAGCGGCAATGAAGCTAAGAATGGACCAATAGATGACAGCTTCAAAATCTGTAATTGGAAATAGAGCATATAGAACGGGTGCCCCGATAATAACAGAGAACTGCATAATAACATAAGTGACAATAACCCACCAGTAACGTTTCGGCAAAGTACAACGACTCCTTTTGAACGATTTGTCATAAGTGAACGGCAGCAAACATACTGCCGGCAGCGGCTTCGAACTATGCAAAAACAATATTATTCTCCATGCATAGTAATCATTTTATCATACCTCATAAATCTATTATAATAGAATGACTGCAGGGCGTAGAGGTGAACTGATAAATCGGCTGCGCCACTCAAAAATTATAATAAAAATTTACAGTTACAATGCTTGCATTTTTAAAGTGGATTATTTATTATATAAATTGTAATTAGCACTCGGCGCTATCAAGTGCTAATAAAAATTAAATCAATGAGGATTAAGGAGGCTTTCTACATGATTAAACCACTAGGAGATCGCGTAGTAATTGAGCTTGTAGAACAAGAAGAAAAAACTGCAAGCGGTATCGTACTTCCAGATTCTGCACAAGAAAAACCGCAGGAAGGGAAAATTGTAGCCGTCGGTTCCGGAAAAGTGACAGATAACGGAGAAAGAGTAGCACTTGAGGTTTCAGAAGGAGACCGTATCATCTTCTCCAAGTTTGCTGGCACAGAAGTGAAATATGAAGGTGCCGAATACTTAATTCTTCGCGAAAGCGACATCCTGGCAGTAGTTAGCTAAACAGAAGAATATAAATATACTTAATGAAACCAAAAATCATTTTCAAGGAGGATATACATTATGGCTAAAGATATTAAATTCAGTGAAGACGCTCGCCGCGCCATGCTTCGCGGTGTGGACACTTTGGCAGATGCAGTAAAAGTAACTTTAGGGCCAAAGGGCCGCAATGTCGTATTGGATAAGAAGTTCGGTTCCCCGCTTATCACCAATGACGGTGTAACAATCGCCAAGGAAATCGAATTGGAAGATGCTTTTGAAAACATGGGTGCACAGCTTGTTTCCGAAGTAGCCTCCAAAACAAATGATGTTGCCGGTGATGGTACTACTACCGCTACCGTTCTGGCACAAGCGATGATCCGTGAAGGGCTGAAAAACGTTACTTCCGGTGCCAACCCTGTTGGTATCCGCCGTGGTATCGAAAAAGCAGTAGCTTCAGCTGTTGAAGAGCTGAAATCCATTTCCAATCCAATTGAAAGCAAGGAATCCATTGCTCAGGTAGCAGCAATTTCCTCCGCTGATGATGAAGTGGGCAAACTGATTGCCGAAGCAATGGAGCGCGTTGGCAATGACGGTGTCATCACGATCGAAGAATCCAAAGGCTTCAATACGGAGCTGGAAGTAGTGGAAGGTATGCAGTTCGACCGTGGCTATGCTTCCCCGTATATGGTGACAGACCAGGATAAAATGGTTGCTGAACTGGAAGATCCATACATCCTTGTAACCGATAAGAAAATCGGCAACATCCAGGAAGTGCTTCCAGTATTAGAGCAAGTAGTACAACAAGGCAAGCCATTGTTGATCATCGCTGAAGACGTTGAAGGCGAAGCACTTGCAACATTGGTTGTCAATAAACTGCGCGGTACATTCAATGCAGTTGCGGTAAAAGCTCCTGGATTCGGTGACCGCCGTAAAGCAATGCTTGAAGATATCGGCATCCTTACTGGAGCAGAAGTGATCACAGAAGATCTGGGACTTGATCTCAAGAGCGCCAATATCGATCAATTGGGCCGTGCTTCCAAAGTAGTTGTAACCAAAGAAAATACAACTATTGTTGAAGGATCCGGAAACCCAGAAGCGATTTCTTCCCGTGTATCCCAAATCCGTGCACAGGCAGAAGAAACCACTTCTGAGTTCGATAAAGAAAAACTGCAAGAGCGTCTGGCTAAGCTTGCCGGCGGTGTAGCAGTAATCAAAGTCGGCGCTGCTACAGAAACAGAGTTGAAAGAGCGCAAGCTTCGTATCGAGGATGCTTTGAACTCCACTCGTGCAGCAGTAGAAGAAGGTATTGTTGCCGGTGGTGGTACTGCATTAGTCAATATCTACAATAAAGTCAGCGGCCTGAACCTGGAAGGCGATGAAACTACAGGTGCAAATATCGTTCTCCGTGCTATGGAAGAGCCTGTACGTCAAATTGCACACAATGCCGGTCTGGAAGGATCTATCATTGTAGAACGTCTGAAAGGTGAAGAAGTAGGCGTTGGATACAATGCAGCTACCGGTGAATGGGTAAACATGGTAGATGCAGGAATCGTGGATCCTACAAAAGTTACCCGTTCTGCTCTGCAAAACGCAGCATCTGTTGCAGCAATGTTCCTGACCACTGAAGCTGTTGTTGCCGACAAGCCTGAAGAAAATGATGGCGGTGCCGGTGGCGGTATGGGCGACATGGGTGGAATGGGCGGCATGGGCGGCATGATGTAAACCCACCCCCATAAACCTTGATATGACAGTGTTTTAGGGTCACAACTCCGTGTTGTGACCCTAATTTTGACCCTATTCCATTATTTTCCAGGTCGTTTAATTACCCCCTTCATGAGGTTTCCGAACTTTTCCGAGTCTCTTTTCCGTACTGCTTGGGTGGTATGCAAATAGACGGATTTGGTAACTTTGTCATCAGTATGTCCTAATCGTTCCATGATTCGTTCTAAACTGACCCCGGCCTCTGCCAATAAACTTGCATGGGTGTGCCTAAAGGAATGAGGCGTTAGACTGGTATCCATCTCTGCTATTTTCAACAGTCTAGTCATGCGCTGTTGGATAATCTTTGGATATAGTGGGTACCCGGGATACGTCGACCGATTGGCAAAGATAAACTTCATGTCATGATAATCTTTCTCGGCTTCTTGTTGGATTTGTTTATTTTCCTGGATTATTTCTCCAAGAGCATCATAGACGACAGGATCTATATCAATTAATCGTTTGGAGCCTTTCGTTTTTGGCGGGACCAACTGGTATTCTTTTATATTATTCTTAGGGTTGTAATATGTCTTAGTGATGGAAAGCAACTTCTCTTCAGAGATGCGTAAATCACTTTCTTTTAACGCACAGAGCTCCCCAACACGTAACCCCGTATAGGCCAAGGTTAAGAAAATGGCAAAATCCATGGCAAGACCTTCCTCCATAACTGCCTCAAGAAACCGGGCCAAATCTTCTTTTTCCATATATCTAGGTAAAATCCTTTCATTTTCAAGTTCTTCGACCGTACTGTTTCTTTTGGGCAGATACGCGTATTCCGTGGGATCTTTAAGAATGATATCATGCTGCATTGCCTTCTTGAAGATCATCCGACCTGTCCGATGAATGCCATCTAAAGTATTTTGTGAAAAATGGGCGTGCAGCTTATATAATACGTTTTGATAAATCTGCCAGGTAATATCAATCATTCTCAGGCCTTTAAGATATTTATTTAAATTGTTGATCTCGTGTTGTCTGATTCTGATGGTACCAGGTTTGACTCCTCGTTCATCTTTATACAGCTCCAGCCATTTGCCACTGAATTCATCGAAGGTGATGGTGTTATAGAAGAAGTTCACCCCTTCATCTTTGGCTTTTACAAGTTTCCTAGCTTCTTTTTTTGCTTCCTCCTTCGTCGCAAATCCTCGTTTTGTAACACGTTTTCTTTTTCCAGAGTTTTTATCAACGCCGAGATAAATCTTGAACATCCAGCGTGTACCTTTTTTGGTTTGATACTTATGAAAGCTTGCCATTTCTCACGACCTCCCATACTAGATTTTTATGTATTTCCAGACGTTGCATAGCGAATGGATATTCCATATGAAATATATTCATAATTTCAGAGACTGCTATTTCATCTAATTGCCATAACATAAAACTCGGAACGCAAAAATGATAAGCGAATTTTTTTGCCTGTCCTTCCTGATAATGACGAAATAGTGCAGGCAATCCCAATTGACAGCCTTCATGTCCTAAAATGTGCCCAAGTTCGTGGCCAAAATCCTGCCATTGTCTCTGGGAACTTTGATTTTTATTAAGGAAGATATGAAAATTGCCGCCGAGATTGTTTGCTTCACTTTGCTCATCAAAGTAATGGAGCCGTATATGGAAATAGTCCGATACCCTTTCCATGAGACAGCGGGTATTCAACTCTTCCGGCGTGGTTATGTCCATTTCCATATAGATGGTTTTTACAAGGTCTTCTATACATAGGGGCATCTCATAGTTGTTGAAAGACATTCCTCCTCACTCCTTTAAATCCTTTACAATATAGAACTGGTGTTCGGTTATGGATTAAAATAATACCCTATCTTCTGGAAGATAGGATAGTTATGGAATAATGATTTTAAAATGCATTTTGTTTTCTCTAACTTTCTGTGGTTACTTTTCTTCGTTTTTAATGATATCCCACATTTTACGAAGCTTCCGCAAATCCTCTTCATCGGACTTTGGCAATTCCTTATACCAACGCTTTAACTCTGGGTCGCTGATCGCCTCATAGAAGGCAGGCTCCTCTTTTACTGACATATCACCGGTAGAGGGGGAATATGTTGATACCCCCAATAAATAGTCAGTGGATGTATCAAGGTGTTTGGCAAGTTCTTTCAAGGTTTTATTCGGCGGGTTACTATAACCACTTTCATAATTGCTTATAGTCGCCTTGGTCGTATGAAGTTTTGCAGCCAGTTCTTCCTGGGTTAACTTGAGTTCTTTTCTCCGCTGTTTCAGTCGTTCTCTTAACATATAGCCACACCTTCATTAATTTGTACAAGTACATTGTACTTGAAATAGAGGTTTAATAAAAGAGAGATATATAAAAAAGTACAAAATAATCATACTTTTCTATTGACGTACAAGTTAATCATACCTATAATGCAGGTATAGTACAAGTTATTCATACCTGGGAGGAAATTGATAATACGTTATGAGTAGATTCTATTCTGAAGAAGGATATTTCTTTTCTTTTTTTTAATTATTATGTACAAGAATATCATACTTTAATCCGGGTGGGACAAAAAACTTGTACTTTCGGCTATCTAATCTTTTAAACGAGGAAGGTGGATGGGATGCAAATTAGTATCGATGAACTGAAGGCAAAGTTGCTTGAAGAGAATTTGAAAGATTTGTTTGTTGAAGCTTATGAACAGGGGCTAAGGGATGGGCAGGAAAAGTACGGTTATCCGGATCTTTTAACCAAAAGAGATTTGGTAAAAATTTTTCAGGTCAAAGAGCCGACGGTTAATAAAATTGTGGCTACACCGGGATTCCCCAAATCCAAGTTCGTAAAGGCCAGATATCCGCGGGACGAGGTGTTCAAGTGGATCAGAGAGAACAGCGTGTTGGCCGACGGGCTGGCACAAAACATGCCAAAGAAGGTATTTGGATAAGTTTCACGTGAAAAGGAGGGGGAGAATATGTCATTCTTTGCTGTTCAAGTGCGCACAGGATCTGAAATAGCGGTCAAGAAGATGCTTGGCGACCTGTTAACACGATTGGGTGATGATGCAGTTAAAGCGATTTATGCGTTGGAGACATTTACTCAGACGGGGAAGGAAATGGATATTAGCGAATTAACCGATACAGATATATCCAATCATTTATTTGTACAGCGGATACAAGCAAGTCTGAGCAATTTACGTGTCGCGTACGAAGAAATGAAAGCCTCTACGGGTGCTTCCGACATAATGGACGAGTACCGCAGACAGATCAAGCACTTGACGGCAAGACTGAAAAATCTGCGACCTTCCTCCAAGAAAATCGGAAGTGTTTTAAAAGGGTATATCCTTATCGAATTGGAGAACAACTTCCATTATCTGCCGAACCATTTGTGGCACTTGATCAAATCTATTCCCAAAGTGTCCGGTTTTCCGAGCAAGATGAACATCCCTCAAGAGGAAGTTGATGCTTTTTTTGAAGAGGTGGAAATGTCACCGGAAGTGGAACTGCAATTCAATGAAATCCTTTCTTATGAGGAACACCTGGAAGAACAAAATATTTTGTTGGAACGGGTGAACCAGTCGCAAGATAGTGAAGAGAGAAAATCGCTGGATGAATCCCTTGAGGACATGCATACGGATGTAGTGGAGGAAGTGAAGGATATTAAACAAGCACCTCTACCTATGATGAAGCGAATCCAGGCCTTCATCAAAAACAAGCGGGAGATGGTTCGTCTGCCTGTCGCCTTGTTCCGTCAATTGTACAGGAAAGAAATAGGGACTGGTACGCATTCAGCCACATGGAAAAGCCCCACTGATTTCCTTCACCGTTTGAGACGATGGGCGAATTATCCCGAGGCGGTGTTGGAATGAAGAAAGAAACCGGTTCGATTACTCGAATCCTGTATCAAAACGAGGATTTCCTGATTGCAGTCTTACGGACGGAGTCTGAAGACATAAAAATCAAGGGGAATATCTACGGTGTGGAAAAAGGGGAAACGGTGGCCGTGAGAGGGACATGGGACAACCACCCGAAATACGGGGAACAGTTTGCTGTGGAATCCTGGGAAAGGCCTATCCCGCAGACTGAAGAACAGATTCTGGCGTTTCTCACCTCATCGATGGTCAAGGGATGTGGCAAGAAACAGGCAAAAGCGATTGTCCAGCAATTCGGAGGCAAAGCGTTAGAGATTATTTCCGAGGAACGGGAGTCTTGCCTTACAGGAATCAAGGGGATAGGCAAGAAACGGGCAAAGAAGATTGTGGGTAGTGTGATATCTACCTTCGAAGTACAGAGAATCGTATCAGAACTGCTCGTGTATGGCATCACCGCGAACATGGCTTTGCGAGCCTACCGGGAGTATGGGGCGAATATTCTGGCCATCCTCAAAAGAAATCCCTACAAGCTCACAGAATTAGATCTGGTGGGGTTTCAAAAAGCGGACGAGATTGCTAGAAGGATAGGGATTATGCCGACATCAGGCTACCGTATCGAAGCATGCTTGCAATATGTTTTACAGAAAAGGTGTATGGAGTCAGGGCATACGTATATCCCCAAAGAAGAATGGCTGGAAGAAACGGAAAGGGCTTTGAATCATCAGTCGGAACCATCCGAGATGGTTTCCATGGACGAGCTGGAAGACAGCTTAATGTGTTCGGAAGAAAAACTCATCGTCAACGAAGACGAATGTATATACCCGAAATTCCTGTATCAACAGGAAGAGAAATTGAGCCGGAAACTCTCCAAAATGAGAGGTTCACGGTATGGGCGAGGTATGCCCGAATGTGACAGGCAGATGGAAAAGTATCAAAGGAAAAACCAAATGATTCTCGCAGAAAAACAACGGGAAGCCATCAAGCAATTGTTTCGTGAACAAATCCTTATTCTGACTGGTGGTCCCGGTACGGGGAAAACGACAGTGGTAAAGGCCATGATCGATATCTATCAGAAAATGTACCCCAAAGCTGCAATCAGTCTTGCGGCACCGACCGGCAGGGCGAGCAGGAAATTGTCTGAGGTTGCCGGGCATGAAGCTTCCACGATTCATAGGTTGATTGGATACCGGCAGGGTGAACGTCCGGAATATAACAAGGATAACAAGCTGCCATGCAAATTATTGGTGCTGGACGAAATGTCGATGGTGGATGTCAGTTTAGCCAGTTATCTTTTTCAGGCGCTTGACCCCGACACGACAGTATTGATGGTAGGGGATATTGATCAATTGCCTTCTGTCAGCCCGGGGAATGTGCTGAGAGATATGATCCATGCAGGTATTCCAACAGTAAGGCTTACAGAGGTTTTCCGGCAGGCACAGGAAAGCCAAATCATTAATAACGCTCATCGAATCAATCAAGGGAAGTCCATACTTTTCGATAAAGAAAAAGATGACTTCTTTTTTCTTTTGCAGGAAGATCCGGTGAAGATAGCAGAATTAATGGTGAAAAGTGCCAAGCGATTCATGGAAATGGGCTATTCCTTATCAGACATTCTACTGTTAAGCCCAATGAGAAAAGGGCCTGTGGGGACGATAGCGTTGAATGAAAAGCTGCGGGAGGCTCTTAATCCCCCGTCACCTGAGAAAAACGAGTGGAAGGTGGGCAAAAGGCTGTTTCGCACAGGAGATAAAGTGATACAAACTCAAACGAATTATGACAAGCAAGTATTCAATGGCGACATGGGGATCATTCAATCTTTTACCAGTGAAAGGGATGATAACGGCGACCCGGTGGAGGTGATGAAAGTGAATTTCGATGGGAATGTTGTTTCCTATGCCCGGAATGCCGTCAAAGAACTGGAATTGGGATACGCTATAACCATCCATAAATCGCAGGGTGGAGAAGCCCCCATCGTTATCATGCCAGTCACCGTCAGCCATTATGTGATGCTGGCCCGCAACCTGATATACACTGGGATGACAAGAGCGAGAGAGAAGGTGATATTCATCGGCACCGAGAAAGCAATGAATATAGCCATTCAAAACAACCAAATAGCCCAGAGAAATAGCAGGCTGGCTGAGCGGTTGGTTCGGTTAGAGGAGAGGCAAAAATGTAGAAAGGAAGGGATAGCTCTTAGTCAGTGAAATATGGATGGAAATGAGTGGAAGGATCAATGAGCAGGAAGAACGATTTTCAACAAGCTGAGCATCAAGCCAGATTACGAGATACGCAAAACCATATAGATTTAACGGCCATATCCCTGGAGGAGAGCAAAGCGAATGAACAGGGGTATGGCCTTTTTAAGATGAGGAAGAAAAACCACGCGCTTTTCTGTCAGGCCATACAGGAAAACCTGGACACCGTGATAAAAAGCAAACTGCTGACGAACAGCGAGATAGGGCTACTCCTCTCCCTCATGCCTTTGGTGCAGTTGCATTCCAACGCAATCATTGATAGGGAAAGTAATGAATTCATGAGCATCTCCAACATCGCCCGATACCTGGATAGGGAAAGGACATCCACTAGCAAGCTGATATCCCGGCTGTTACAGAAAGGGATGCTGTTCGAGTTTGCGAATGTACAGGAGATTAAGGAATATAAGCGGAGTGTTACGCAGCGGCCTTTATTTATGAATCCTGAAATTATCTATTCGGGAGACCGCAACCGTATAAATGCCACCTTGTCCAGGCTGGTCATGGAATTTGATCGTTTGGAACGTAAAAAGGTGTACCTGCCCTGGAAATTATGGTTGAAACATGGCAGCGAATTCGGAAGGCTATATCGAAGAAAAACCTATCTGCAACTAAAGAAGCAATAGTATCTGTGGTCTATAACCACACGTCAAATCGTTGATATAACAAGATTGGAAAAGAATCGCCTGTGAGGGTGTGCAATATAACCACACCTGAAACAAAGGGAGACGTATGAAGAAGGGGTGTGGCAAAAAAACCACACCTGTGTGGCGAAAATGCCACACCCTAAATCTCCTGCAAAAGTTGATGTGGCAGGTTTTATCGCCATGTCATGCATGGTTTCCTATTCTCACTCTCTATATATACAACTGAGATTGGTGATCGACGCTCAAGCTTTAGGGGGGACTAGGTCTCGCAATATCATCATGTGAACTTCTCTAAATAAGGGGACAGGAAAATACGAAAGGGGTTAAATGGGGCTGGTTCAATAACCTCCACCCAAATAAGTCTTCTTATGCAATAGGCAATATTTAATCAGGCAGGAGGATTCTGTGGTCTGTGTAAATAGAGAGGATGTGAAAGCATGAGTCAAAATAGATTGATAGATGTGAATGAATTAGAAAGATTTTTGTGGTATTTGCAGAGTAAATCCAACGGTGTCTTTGAAAGGGAGACAGAACAGGCCGTGAAACGGTTTTTGGCTGAGATAAGGAGGGATGGAGGATGAAGACTTCTTGTTCAATCTGCAAGCGTCAGAGCGAGGATGTAGAGGAGAAAAACGACCGGTTCATCTGCACGGAGTGTTTAGGCTGGGTAGATGAGATAGAACTGAGAATCACGGAACAATTAAGAGAGAACGAGTTAGCATAAATGGAATGGAGTACCCACTGCCTATCCGGAATGGTAGCCGGTCATCTCATTACGGGCGGAGACTGGCGAGGAGCACTAATAGGAGGAGTAGCGGCAGTCATTCCCGATTTGGATGAGCCCAAATCCAAGTTTGGTAGACTCTTCTTGCCCATTGCTTATCCAATCAATAAAGTGTTTGGTCATCGGACGATTACCCATTCCCTGCTGTTTGCAGTTCTGGCTGGAATGTTACTGTATCATCTTACGGAGAAATGGGTATGGCTGGGAACCAGTGCCGGGATATTGGCTCATATTCTAGGTGATATGCTGACCGGGAGGGTGAAGTTTTTTTACCCAGCCCAAAAATCACTTGGTATAAGCACTAATCCGTTGATGTTCATCATCCTTGATCGAATAACAGCGATTCTATCGTTATTGTATATCACTAGAAACATACTACTAATTCTCTTCTAAATAGACACAGAAGCTATAACCTAACGAATTCACTTAAGAGGTGTAAACAAGTTACAGCAGAATTCGCAAGGGTGAAAAATTATTTCTGACTATGATTTTTCTGCAATTACGTGTTTGGTTGAGTATGCTAAATGAAGGAGTTGAAGATAAATGATAAAATGAATGGTGAAAGATCTGAAAACAAATAATAATTCGTTTTTCAACTAACGGAACATTCTTGAGTGGCAAAAAATTTTTTCATTATTTCTAACTTAAGTGATACAAAAATAACGAAAAGCATAGAGGGGCTATGCATGATACAATACCCTTTCTTAGAACAAGGGGCAACTATAGGGGTTACTGCACCATCATCTGGAGTTTCAAGTGAATTACATGAATTGCTGAATGCTGCATTTAAAAGTATGGAAAAGAAAGGCTTTAACATCATTAGTGGTGAAACTGCTTGGGTTCAGAATAAGGCAAAGTCTGCATCCGCTAAGAAGCGTGCAGAAGAGTTTAATAAAATGATGCTTAATGAAAATATCCAACTAATCTTTCCTCCTTGGGGTGGAGAACTACTTATTGAAACACTTGAATATATTGACTTTGAAAATATACAGGATAAGTGGGTATTAGGTTACTCTGATATTAGTCTACTATTGCTAGCGATCACATTGAAGACTGGCGTTGCTACTGCCCATGGAACAAATTTAGTGGATTTAAGAGGAGAGTATTCTGATGATACGACAGCAATGTGGCAATCAGTTTTGTCTACCAAAAAGGGTGAATCAATCCTTCAACGGTCATCGGAAAAATATCAAAAGGAATGGCAATTTGATAACCCGACTCCTTATATTTTCAACCTAACAGAACAAACTTACTGGAAATCAACTGTTAACGATAAAGTGAAGATACAGGGGCGTTTACTTGGTGGATGTGTTGATACAATTAGGCATTTAGCTGGTACACCATATGGGGATGTACGGAATTTTGAAGAGAATTATATTGAAGGAGATTCTGTCATTTGGTTTCTAGAAAACTGCGAGTTATCAACGACTGATCTACGTAGATCCCTTGTACAAATGAAATTAGCTGGTTGGTTTGACAATTGTAATGGCATTTTGTTTGGTAGAAGTTCAGCTAATACGTCTGTTACAAATTATACAGTTGAAGATGTTTATAAAGAACTTTCAGAAGAGCTTCAAATTCCTATCTTATACGATGTTGATTGTGGTCATGTTCCACCACAAATTACTTTCATAAACGGAGCATACGCAGAAGTTAAATCCGAACATGGAAAAGGCAAGGTATTACAAATTTTCAAGTAACATATACTGTACTGTAGATTGAAACACCGTTATTAAGCGTAGCGAGCGCAAGAGTTTAACAAGGCGATCATCAAATTGATCGTCTTTTTTAGATACGGCTATATTGATTTTATCGAAGAAAAGGGGCAGTAGAATGCTAACAGATTTTAAAAATAGTCTTTCGTGTTTAAATGAAATTATTTACTTTGATGATAATCAGTTTCTTCGAGAGAAGACCAAAGATGCGGTTAGATTACAACAGTATATTGATGTAGCAATCGAGTTATTGAAAAGTACGTTAAATGAGGAAGAAAAGTACTTTGTGCGGGGGACACTTGGTAATTTGTACAGGATAAATGGGGAACCGCAAAAGGCTATTAACAATCTTAACTTTTGTCTTAATTATGCTCAAGAAGGTCAGCTAACATCAAAAGAGATAGTCTCACTAATACGGCTAGGGGAAGCATTAAAATATAATAACAATCATAATGAGGCACTAAACAAATTCAACCAGGCCTTGGAAAGATGCCAATGTAATAATATGGATAACTATATAGACTACGTACACCAGCATAAGGGGAAGTGCCTTATGGAATTGTCAAGGTTAGATGAAGCAGAAGAATGCTTCTTAGAGGCTCTTAGAATAAGGAAGCAAAAAGGGAATCCGGAGTTAATTAGTTCAACACAAGCAGCAATTGATTTATTATATTCCTATTAGGAGAGCGATATTAAATAATTGGATTTAGCCTTGTGATAATGGATATTTTAATTAAATTAGGTGGTGAGAAAATGTCGATTAGAGGGCTTAATCATTTTTTATTTTCAGTTTCCGACTTAGAAAAAGCTATAGAGTTTTATAAAAGTGTATTTAATGCAAAACTATTAGTAAAGGGTAGGAAAACGGCTTACTTCTATGTAAACGGAATGTGGTTTGCTCTTAATGTAGAAAAAGACATCCCCCGTAATGAAATACATCAATCCTACACACATATTGCTTTCTCAATCGAAGAGGAAGAATTTGATGAAATCTACAACAGATTAAAGAAATTAAATGTAAATATATTATCAGGTCGTCCGAGAGATGGGAGAGATAAAAAGTCCATATATTTTACAGACCCAGATGGGCATAAATTTGAATTTCATACAGGTACATTGCAAGATAGATTGGATTACTACAAACAAGAGAAACCACATATGGAATTTTTCGATTAAAAAATTTTTTGCTAACAAGCGTGTGCGTTAGTTATGTGATAAAAAGGGCTTGGAACTTTTAATTCCCAAGCTCTTTTTGTATGAATCCTACTGTGAATGTCCTTAGATATTTCTGTGATTTAGCATGTTACTCCATGTGATTCGCAGTTTGCACCGAACAAGTAAACCAGTTTGCCATTACTGGATATTTTTAATTAATCTAAACTAAAAGGAGGACATAGATATGGAACAAGTTGCAGTTGACTTGGGTTACGGATATGTGAAGGCAATATCTTCATCGGGAAGGAGAATCGTATTTCCTTCTCTGGTCGGGAAAGGCTTTGACCGAAGTATTACGAGTGTTCTGGGTGAAACCCCCGATGACATCCAAAATATCCATCTGGAATATCAGGAGGAGGCATATTTTGTAGGAGAATTGGCGAAAGAATCACGCTCAGCTTCCCGTATATTTGAACGGGAACGTTTCAGTCACATCTACACGCAGATATTACTGAACGCGGCGATCCAGATGGTGACCGAAGATGACATGGTAAAAGTTTCTACAGGATTGCCTTTGGACTTCTATCAGTCACAGGCGAAAGAATTCCGGCAGTCTATTTTAGGAATACAGCCGGTTACTAGGTGGAAGACTGGGCCATTGGCTGAAAGAGAAAAGAGGATCAACATCCATCAGGCGATGGTTTTCCCGCAGGGTGCATCAGCAATTTTTTCAGCACTCATGAAGGTAAATATGTCTATCCGCAGCTGATGGAAGAAGGGAATATGATTGCATTGATTGACATCGGTTTCCGGACCACTGATTTTGTCGTAGTGGAGATGCAGAAGAATGGTTCATTCGTTCCCAAGGCAAAGCTATCTGGGACGGTCGATGAAGGGGTCATCAACCTGCATCGGGATATCCGCCAGGTATTCAAGACCACAACGGGCGGAGCCGATTTAAGTGAATCGAACATCAGCAGGGTACTGAAGAATGAATTTCTTCCCTATAAAGGGAAACGAATTGAATTTTCGGAAGCCATTCAAAACAGCAAGCAGTCCATTGCTGCGAATATAACGGACCGGTTAAAGGGTGTTTGGGCAGAAGAGAGTGACTTATTTGATGCCGTTTTCCTCGCTGGAGGGGGAGGAGAGCTGTTTGAATCATTTATCCAGCCCCATTTCGACCACCGTTTGGAAAAAGTGTTGGAAAATCAATTTGCGAACGCTATCGGATACTTGCGGTTGGGAAAAGCCCTGTCTCAACAGCAGCCTGCCAAAAAGATGGGATAACCCATGACAATGAATTGGAAGAAACGGTATAGCTTCCGCCTGACGGATAAAGATGAAGCGATTTATGAGTTTCTCGAAGGGCTGCCCGATAACAAAAGAAGCGAAGCCATACGGTTTCTGTTGCGAATGGCGGTGAAATACCTCCATGTAGAACAGAATCAGCAAGGGGAATTTGAACAGGTCATGCGGGAACTGAGAAAAATACAAGAGCAAATGGAAAGTCACCAAGAGATTATCCATCAATGGAAGGAGAAAAGCAACCATACGTCGGAGGTAGCAACAGATAAGGAAGAAGAGGATATGAGCGATCGAGCCATTGCTGATACCGCCAATGCCTTTTTCTCCTCTTTTGGAGTTGATGAATACGAGTGAAAGGGCTGAGTGATAAGTGAGAATCCCGAAAAAGATACGATTGAATCGCTTCTGGCTCAACAGATTAATTAAGAAAATGAACCGACTGGGAACCTTGAACATACAAAAGACATATCGGCTTATGTTGTTAAGGACGGACCTCATTCAAACTGGGAACCCGTATATCGAGAACTGCCGAAATAATTTGTATGAGTGGAAGGAAAAGAAGGAAGCAGGCCGATTGAGTCTTTACCGTTATGCTTGGCAAACATCAAGCTTCTGGAAGTTAGCCCCTTGTATTCTTCTGATATGCTTCCTTGTAGGAATGGGGTTAGCCGTAAGGGAAACTGGATTGCTGTCATCCTTGGGACCGATAAACTTTATTGCAAATCTGGTAGCTGCCGTTTCCTGGACCGTCATCTTTATGACCATGTTGGGGATCTATAATATATGCCGGATAAGCTATAACAGAAATAAGAAGAATAAGATAACGAAACAACAAGAAGTCATTCAGCATATGAGAAGGACTATGGAGGCGATCAATAAGACATTGGATGATTCCATCGTACCAAGGGAGTTGCTGACGCTCCCTGTATTAAAGCAAATGATGGCAATGATGGAATGGGAGGATATCAAGGGAAAGAAGACACAGCTGGAAATTATAAGCTGGTATCTGCGCAAAGAAGGAAAGAGGAAGGCCCGCCAAGCTAAAAAGCGGTCGGTAATTAAATAGTTTGCATGGTTAATGCTCTGTCTGACTGAGACAGGGTATTTTTATTGCCTTGAAAGGGGGGATGTGGAATAGCAGACAGCTTGCGGATTCAACTCAGATAAGTAGTAAAAGGAAGGGGGAGAGCAGTTTGATTCGTTTTTTTCTTGCACTGATACTGGGGATTTTTCTATTCCTCATTGTCGGAAGCCTCGTATTGGAAGAATTCCCTTCATTGCAGCCACTGTGGGAGGAATTCAAAGCGCATATTGTGCAGTTATATAATATGTCGTTAGTCCGCTATGGCGCAGTGACCACTTTTGTGATTATTATCGCCATTTTCATCGTGTTTGGATCCAACAAGCGGATATAAAGAGATGAGGGCAGAAAGGAGATGAGCAATGAACCATATTCAAAAGAAGAAAAAGAAGCTTTATAAAGACTCGGATAGCATAGGCTTATGGGAAAGGCTGAAAAAGTTCGCAACTGCAAAACCGAAGAAAGAAAAACCGATACGTCCAAAAACTTATCGAATGAGAAAGCTTGGAGCTGTTACCTTCTGGCTCCTTTTTTCGTTCATGTTTTTAGTCGTGCTGGTGACAATCACCTCTGAATCCAACTCGGCACAGTCCACCGAGGAAGAACAAATGGAAGTAAGTCTGAATCCTGCAACAAAACCGGAGGCGATTCAGTTTGCAAAAGGCTTTGCGAGAAACTATTTCACATGGAAGTCAGATAACGAAGGCTGGGAGGATCGCCAAGAGCGACTCTCCCGGTACTTGGCCGATGGGTTGGATGAACAGGCAGGACTGATCACCGAAGGACTGGAATGGAACTCGAGTGTTCAGGGGGTTAATCTCCGCCAAGTGGACGAAATCACCGACCGGAAAGCACATATTATCTTTGACGTCCGCATGCAAATGAAAAAGGAGAAGGAGACAGAGACCATCAGTAAATATTTTGCAGTCCCGGTCATCTTTAACGGAAGTTCATACGGAGTGTACGAGCTGCCATTCATCACCCATGTCGTAGAGGAAACAGATGTAGAAGTAGATGAGAATCGATACCAAACGACACTGACTTCTGTTAAAGACAATAGCGAGGTCGAGAACATCGAGGGTTTTCTGGGAACATTCTTTACAAGTTATGTGGAGGATTCGGAAGACCAGCTCAGTTATATCCTGACTGACGAAGACCATCGAAACGGATTAAACGGGGCTGTGGAGTTTGTAGAAGTGAACAATGCAGAAGTGTATGAAGGGGAGCAGGACAATCAGTTTATCGTCATTTCGGAAGCTACCTTCGAGGAGCCGAACTTGAATACTGCGTTCAGAGCGGTTTATAAACTGGTGGTGGAGAAAAGGGACAATCATTACGTTGTCTCAAAACTGAACGCAGAACAGCAGATAGAGGAGATGGCCAATGAATAAATTACTGACCAAATCGGAAAGGAGATGATGTGCAGTGTCACTAGAATCATTATTTAACTGGTTCACAGGCGAATTACAATATGTATTGTTTTTCGTCATCCTGGTATTGCTGCTCGTGGCCGTTGCCAAACGGGCATGGATTTTTGCGGTAGGTGTCCTGATTGCCGGTGCTTTTATCGGCATCTTTGTATTGAATCCTTCCTCGATCTTAGCCTTGTCTGAGTGGTTCAGCGATAAATTGAATATCGGGGGCGGATAAGAGACGTTGTACCAGTGGAGGGGCATGACACTTGCTCCTCCTTAACTGGTACAAGTATAGGAGGAGAGAGAAGAATGAGAGAAGGAGAAGAGAAACGTATTCCGCTGTACGTCATCAATAACTTCCTG
This sequence comes from Virgibacillus sediminis, assembly GCF_042643265.1. Lineage (NCBI taxonomy): Bacteria > Bacillati > Bacillota > Bacilli > Caryophanales > Bacillaceae > Virgibacillus > Virgibacillus sediminis. The sequence continues at coordinate 27,380 of NZ_JBHRRZ010000008.1, forward strand.
AAGTTTGAGCGGAAAATCTACCAAATTTTTGGAGTGAAACTCGGAAGGCCGGTGTCGCTGAAAGGCTTACTATACTTTCTCGCATTCGGAGCAATCGAAGGAATTTGGTATGTCACACCAGTGCTTGGCAGATTGATCCAATGGCTGCCGCCGGGCATCCTGTTTGTCTTGCCCATAACATTTGCCTGGCTGTTAACAGACGTGGGGACAGAAAATCGATCTCCGATAGCTTTCTTCCGATCGCTGATTTCCTATCATCTACGGCAGGCACGACAAGTCACATATGTGCGGGGGAGAGCAATACCAAAAGAAAAGAACCATGTGTTTCATGGTCACTACACCTATGGCATCAAGAAGAGTTTATGGAGGAAGAGAAGATACCGATACAGTGGGTTCGTTACCTACAAGTAAACCAGATTGGGAGGAGATAGAATTGCGTACCAGTATTCTAGAATTTCCGATGAAGCATATCGAAGACAATCTGGTATTTGCCCGGGATGAAACGGTCTGGGCGTACTACCGGATTGAAGGATTCGGCTATGACTTTTTGGATTTCGATGATAAAATAAAACCATTCCAGAGGCAATTGGGGTTTTTATCCAATAACGGGCATGACCTGCATTTTCTCATCGATCCGACACCCATGAATGTCAGCGGTATCATGAACCAGACGAAACAGGAATTGGAACGGCTGGATTATCCGTTAAAAGACAATGGTATTCATTTGATGCAGCAAGTGGAGGATGAACTGAACCAACAACGGTCAAGGAACGAGTCGGGAGAGTATGTCCATTACTTGGGTGTCCAATTGGACCCAGCCAAAAACAGCATTCAATCCTTGAATGTAGGCAACTCGGCTATCTATCAGCTGAAAAACTTTTTACAGGGATTGAGTTCCCCGGTGTATCATGCAGTTGGATTGGATTCATACGATATCCCGAAGGAAGTTATCCGAGCCTACCAGGAACAGGCGGAGAGCTTGATCGTGAACATGGTAAACGGATTTTCATCGATGGTGAAACCAGCCACCTCTGCAGAAATCATTTATTTAGCAGAAAAAACATATTCCGTCTCTCCGACTCATCAGGATGTCACATACCGAAAAGGTTTCACGTCCGGTTACCCAGTAGAAGGAATGGATTACAAAGAGAACAAGCATGAAGCTGTACGTCCGAAAGAAAAAGCATTTGTTGACTTGCAAAATGCTAATATTGAAGAAGTCGGTCCCAAGACCCTGCTATCCAGTAAAATCATTGATAATGAAGTGGAAGACCTATATTCCCAGTATGTGATATGCAGTAACATGGATGATATGAGCATGCACCCGGGTTTCGAGTGGCTGTATCATATTCAAGCCCGCATGCCTTTCCCCATCGGCATATCTATACGGGCAAACTATCAATCTAACAAGTTCATAAGGAAGAAATTAAGCAATGCCAGATTGGAATTCAAGGATCAGCGGCAGGAAGCCGCCAAGGGAGAAGAAGCGGTTGATCTAAGCGTGAACGAATCGGAACAGGGCGCCATCCAGATGGAGAATTACTTTAAACAGACAGGGCAGCCGGGTTACAGTTGTTCTTTTGTCTTCAAGGTGAGTGCTAAGGATAAGAAGACTCTCAACACACGCGTGGAGCAATTGACCAACGAACTTTCCCGGTTCGGCATTTCCGTGCTTCCTCCATACGGGGAGCAATTGAATCTTATGATGGAGACAATCCCTGGCTCTAAATCCTTCAATAAAGATTACCAAATGCATGTATCACCGAGCGTTCTAGCAGGGATGATGTTCGGGGCGACTACGAATATCGGCGACAACCGTGGTTTCTATATTGGTTATACCAAGCAGTTTCATAAGCCTGTTTTCATCAAACCGGACCTTGCGGCGAAAGCTTACGAGAATCTGAACAACGTCTTTGATTCCATATCTGTACTGGTTGCCGGGATGACGGGGAAAGGCAAATCCTTTTTCATGAATCTATTCGTCTATCTGGCTACTCTGACGGGCTCGCAGGGGTTGATAATTGACCCGAAAGGTGACCGGAAGGATTGGAAGAATGGGCTGCCTTACATCCCGAAAGACTATATTTCGGTCTGGGAAATGGGCACCGATGAAAGGGATGCCGGCTCTCTGGATCCGTTCCGTACCAGTACGAACATCGAAGAGGGCAAAGACATCTGCATGGATATCCTGTCCCACCTGGTCAACGTGAATATCGATGACGATGCGTATACGTTGCTAAGTGAAGCTATCGAGGCAGTGGCCAAACAGGACGACCCTTGTATCGGTGCAGTAATTACGTATCTGCAGAACATATATGAAGAGCAGCACGAGCATATGACCTCGGTGCGTCATACGTCGGTGGAGAGGCTGAAGAGCACCTTGGAAACCCTGCGTCGCAACCAGCTGGCCAAATTGTTGTTTGGAGAAGTTGGACAGGAATACAAAGTGTTGAAGACGGGGGTACCAATCCAGGTACTCATGGTTCAGAACTTGAATCTTCCCAGCGGTTCGGCAAAGAAGTTACGACCGCAGCACAAAATCTCTGAAGCGATTATGATATCTTTAACTGCATTCACCAAACAATATATGTTCAACCAGGACCGGATGAAGCACAAGTTCATTTTGCAGGATGAAGCCAGTGTAATTGAGCGGAGTGCAGTAGGTGCGGAATTGATGGATTTCATCGTACGGATGGGACGTTACTACAACACTACGCTTATTAAAGGGTCCCAAAATGCTTCTGACCACGGAAAAGAAGTTGCGAACATGGGGATGAAGTTCAGCTTTGGCTTGAGGAAAACGGAGGAAGCCAAAGAAATGCTGAATTACTTCAACTTACCCCAGACACAGGAAAATATCGATATTCTGAAGAATCTGGAGCGTGGAGATGCCCTGTTTCAGGATATATTCGGCCGATCGGCGGTCATCCATGTCGATGCAATATTTAGAGATCTGATAGAGGCTTTTGACTCTTCCACAGCTACGGAGGAAGAACGAAAAAGGGAGTTGATGCAGACTTCCTAAATTTCCTAAATTAACAGAGGGGTGAACACATGAACAAGAAATTGATAGGGCTGATATTGTTGAGTGTTAGCTTGTTAACGATTGTTGGATGCTCATCAAACAGTGATGCGAGTTCGGACGAATCTGCTGAAACGGAAAAGGAGAAGGTATTTGAGGAAACCGATGAAATAGCACGAGAGTTCTACCAAGCTGGGTTTGAGCTGAATATCCCTAAGGCACATTCCATGTTGTCACCAGCTGGCCAAGAAAACCTTGAAAACGAGCCGTATGTTACAGGGATTGTGAAAGAAGATGGCAGTGATCTTCATGCTAGGGATATGATTAAGGAAGAGGATTATGAAGAATATAAAGGTGAATACTCTGACCAATTTAAGAATTTTAGCAAATTAAATGATGAGTATGAAATACGTCGTTACGATAATGTTTATAACGATGAATCTGGAGAAGTCATTTATTATGTTCAACCTTGGAATGGCTACGAATTTGATGATGGCGACTATAACTTTATAAGTATGAAACAAAATGAGAAGGGAGAATGGAAAGTAAAAGAATACGTAGATAGACAGTTACCTGATGATGTACCAAGTTCTGAGTCTGGTACGGTTATCCATCCATTTGAAGAGTCAGAGGAATCAAATGAAGATGAGTACGGTTTTGAATAAAGTACGAGAGGAGGCATATCGCTCTGGATAATCCCTTTTTAAATAAAGGGATTATTTTTATGCGTAAATATGAGGAATTCGACTTTAAAAAGGATAACTAAGATTATATTGATTGTGACTCTATTAACTACCGGTATAGGGGTTAATCACCCAATTCATGCTGAAGACAGGCAAGGAAATGAGGATGGGGAAGAGCAACTAGGTAACTTTAAGGAAGAGGGCAAGTCCTATTATCACTTGGATGCAGTCCCGGAAGACTTTGCTAAAGATGAAGGTTTTATGGATAACATCAAAAGCAATCTATGGTTTTTGGATTCAAACGAAATATCCCAGAAAATGAGTGAAATGTTTAACTATCTAGCAAATATCGCATTTGATATGAACATCCTTATGACTAACTTCATGCTCTCCTCCCTAGATTTTGCGTATGAATTTAACTTCATCAATACAATCATTGAGAAACTAGACGATATCGTGGGGGGCATAACAGGAATAAGCGGGAATGGCCATATCACAAGCTCCGGTATTTTCGGCAACCTAGCCATCTTTGCAGCCGTGTTTGCGGTGATTTATGCAGCGTTTCTCATGTTATGGAAAAGATCAATGTTTGCATCACTTGGAACGATTATTCAGACCACACTTGCTTTAACGGTTGCTATTCTGTTATTTACAAACTACTCTCCGTTTTTAACTGGGCTGAACCAAATCACTACGCAGGCAAGCTCTCTAGTCTTAGCAGGTAACTCCCAGGACGTGGATGATGGAGCCCAACCTTCTACAACCTCTCGTCTAGATGAAGAGAGCCTAAAAGATGGAATGAAGGATAACATTTGGGGATTGTTTATAGATCGACCCTATTTATATATGATGTATGGGGAAACCGACTTGAACAGTTTAGCTGATAGCAAGAGCGAAGCTGTTAATAGGGTGAATAATATTTTAAAGGAACAGCCAAATTCAGAGGAACGATATTCAGCTATATCAAATGAGTTAGAAGTTCATCAGAATGAACATTTACTTTACGATAATATCCGTTCTCGGCTATCTTTTACGGTTATGTACTTGGGGATCAATGGCGTCGTGTCCATTCCGATTTACTTGCTATCCATTGCTTTGCTGGTCTTTCAGTTTTGGTTCATGCTGATTGCTATTTTCGCCCCCTTCGCTTTGCTGTTTGGGGCAATTCCAGGACAGTTTAATGTGGTTAAACGGTATTTCATTGAATTGGGATTGCCATTGGTTCTTAAAATAGTCGTATCATTTACAGCCCTTGTCATTTTTGCCATATCCGATTTATTGTACGAAGCTGATTTTGTAGTGGCAGATAACAATGGACCAGTGGAAGCCTATACTGCCGCGGCCCTCATCCACTTTGTATTGTTAATCCTTATTTTCCTTCTACGGAATAGGATTAGAAACATATTCTCAGCTGGATCTCAAGGTGTTCAGGAACTTAGAGAAGGAATGGGCAGTTTGACAAACCCGTTGAAAAAGGGTGTACAGGGAACCAGCACGGCGGCAGGAGCAGCAGTTGGGGCAGTGGCAACTGGCGGAGCAGGAGCAATTGCGGGAGCGAATGTAGGCGGGGCAATAGGAAGGGCAGCAACTGGAGAGGGGAATGTCGGTGACATTGCCAAAAGCGGAATGCATGCTCACCGTTCACATCAAATGGCCTCCTTACGAAAGTTGCCGTCTGATAATGCAAGCCTTAAGAATATAAAGGAGTCCGATTCCTCCAGTCAGAATGAACTAATGAAGGAAAAGGTAAATCGAGATAACAGGGGATCAGAGGAACAGTATCCTCGCCTCCGACCTATGGACGGAATGAGATCCCAGAGAAAAAGTGAACACCTAAGTGTACAAAAACCACCTATATCAAATGACTCGGTAGAGGATACACCGGATATGTATGCTGACGAGGCGAATTATATCCCGAGCACCCCGACTGTTGATCCAGCCCAAAGTGAAGTACTCAATGATGATTCCTATAAAGTAAGTGAGTGGATGGAAGAAACTCCTGATTTATATAGGGAAAATGTAACTTCACCAATCACAGGGTCAGCGGAAATGGAAGGCAGCACCCGCGAAGGAGGTATATCGGAGAGGGAAATTGAAAGTAGTTCAGTCCCACCTATGGAGGAACAAAGACATATCGCATCTACCGACTCAGTAGAGATCCCTGCAGGAACATCCATTCAGCCAAAGGAAACTAAGCCATCTATGAAAGAGCCGCCGGAGTTAGATACAACAAATCTTAATAGACACCGGAATCAAGTAAAGGAAAGAGATACGGATTCAGCCAATATGATTTCTTTGGAGAAATCGATGCCACCACAAGAAAAGGAAGATGACTACCCGACGTTGGATTAGGAAAGAGGTGACCGAGTTGTGAGTGACAGAACAAAAAACATTATCGTGTACAGCGTGATGGCGGTTGCCATTGCGCTTTTTATTTATGCCGTTTTCGTTGGTAACCAGCAAAAACAACTGGAAGAAGAGTCTAATCATTCTTCCAGGAAGGAACAGAGCGAGGAAGTTCGAAGTTATGACTCTTTGGGTGATTCCGCACCAAACAGTCAGCCAAAGAAAAGTGATTTAATCACGGAGGAACACCATGAGGAGGTACAAATCGACATACCTGAAATGGATACGCTCATCCCTCCGGAAGGGCAATATGCCGATTACTTTTCTAAAGAGGCAATCGAGGCATCTCGTCAAGCAGCTAGAAACTTTGTAGAAAAGTATTATTCCTTTCAAGGGGAAGAGCCACTGGAACATATCGAAAATGCCAAACCATATATGACTGATGACATGTACGAGGAATTAAAGAATGAAAATCCGAGACCGACAGCTGCAGTGTCCTATAAGGAAGTGGAGACCATCGATGTTTATGAACCCTATGAACCGACGGAGGAGCATTTAATTTGGAAAGTACGTGTACAAGGAAACGTTTTTGACAGTGGGGGAAATAAAACGGCCGAAGAAAGCATGGATTATACACTCCAGATGGAAGAGGAAGAAGGGTCATTCAAAGTGCAGAATTACATGTTGAATGTCCCTTATTAAAATGAGTGGATAGCCATGGGAAAGATAATCAAATGGGTAGTAGGTTCATTCATCGGTTTAGGATTCCTAGGCGGTCTAGCCATCTTGTTTGGTATGGGGATCCTACTATTATTTGTCATTGGTTTTGAGTTTGGGGAGGAGGAAGAGTATCTATATCCCAATATCCCTTCCGCGATTGCGGAAGAAGAAATACCGGAACAGTTCATTCCGATTTATAAAGATGCTGGAGAGGAATACGGGATACCCTGGCTTCTATTGGCGGCGGTTCATCGAGTCGAAACGGTGTTCTCTTCCATTGATATGGTTTCTCCGGTTAACGCCGAAGGTCATATGCAGTTCATGCCTTGCAGTTGGCTAGGCTGGGAATATCCGTCCTGCGAAGGTCTGGGAGGTGTCGAGATACCTGAAGAAATTAAAACAGATCCAGATAAAATTGAAGAGTACGGGGGCTTCGGGATAGATGCAAATGGTAATGGTAAGGCAAGTCCATGGGAAGAGGAGGATGCGATATTCGCAGCCGCCAACCATTTGGCTCCCTATATCAACGGGGATGAAGGCTTGCGAGAATCGTTGTTGGCCTATAACCACGCCACCTGGTATGCAGATGATGTGTTGTATTACTACCGGTTGTATAACGATGGATACAAACCTAAAGAGGGAGGCAGTGTAGAAATCCATGGAGATATGGCATGGATGGTGCCTCACACGAAAAACCTCACTTCAGATTATGGTTACAGAACAATAAGGGGAAACCGGGATTTTCATGCTGGTATTGACGTGGCCGGAGGAAATGACCTTGGACAGCCGATTGTGGCATTCATGGACGGAAAAGTGGTAGTTTCCCAAAATGGTATCGGCGGTTTCGGAAACCTGGTTGTTATTCAGCATGGAGATGAGATGCGGACATACTACGCTCACCTGATGGAACCGGGGCTCCCGGTTGGAACAGAAGTGAAGGCTGGACAAGTCATAGGAAAAATGGGGACTACCGGCAATTCGACTGGAGTCCATCTGCATTTCGAAGTTCATGTTAAAGAAGATGGCGATTTTCAGCAAGTTGATCCCATGCCTTATGTGGAGAAGTTTTTGGGAAGTTAATCAATATGTATGACGTTTAAAAGGGGGTGGATGTATCGCTGTAAAGGCATGCATGAATTAGACCGTCCGACGCCAGAGGGAAAAGACGTCGGACATATATTTAGGGGATTAAATCCAAGTATAACAAAGTTTTTCTTTCTGTGTGTCGGACGTTCATTATATAGCAAACTTATTTTTCTGGTAACGTCTGCCTCATGGAAAGCTGTTTATAGGTGTATCAATGTATTTACAGCTAAAATCACGTCGGACAAAGGAGAGGGAGAATGAAATAATGAGAACGCACTACCTGGAATTACTGAAATGTGTGGAACTGTTCAAGGAAGAGACCATGCGGCGGCTATATGAACTGGAGCCGGAAGAAAAGGATGGCTTTGTACCAGGCAACCCCTTGGCGAGAGCAACACCCCTTATGGTAAATGATTACCCGGTCTACCAGTTCTCCTATGACGGGATGCTGCCCTTATATAAGGAGAAAGATAGAGAATATCTGGCCCTGATCCGCAACTATTATCACCGTATTACCTTTGAGGCATATGATTACTCCAAAGTTGAAACACCGTTGAACCGCGCAGTGTTAGTTATTCAGCATTACTTCAGGGATGGTATCATCCGGGATTTGGATAACAGGAATCGGAAGTATATCATCGATGCCATCCGGCAGACCGGGCTGGTGAAGGATGATAACTGGAAGGAGCTGTCTATTATTGAAGAAGGATTACCAGATAAACAGAACCACATTCAGGTTTACCTGCTGGGAAAAGAGAATAGGGTGAACTTCTTAAACTATCTGGAACACAACAGTCACCATCTGAAAAAGATACCAGAGGTGGGAAGGAGAAGGGAGATAGAAAGTGAAGCAAAGCAGAAGCCACAAGAAGAAATAGAAGATAATCTCTTTCACAACGAGAAACACCACTTGCAAGAGTTATGGGGGAAGTAAGCTAATGTTTTACATGGAGGATGACTCATTTTCCTATGTATAACATTAGCTTTTTTTAAATGGCTCAATATTTAATATGAGTTCAAATTGATATTGTACATGCATTATTTGATACAGACAGCTAATAGCAGGCATGTATGGAACTTGGGAACGAACTGGGCGGGTGAGGGGATTTTTGGATAGTTTTGTTGAGACAGTACGGAGGACACGAAGAAATGGCGAAACAAAACAGCCACCGCACGAACTGAGAAAGGAGGTGAAAACAATGCCGAAAACCACCCATAAACCGGTAGTGAAAGAGCTCCAGCCATTGGACGTGGACATACTCAAAAACCTATACAATTACCGCGCGCTGAGCACCGGGCAGGTGAGCGAATTCCACGGGATGAGCATGCCGTACACCTATCGGAAGCTGAACATCCTCCGCAATACAGGCTACATCCGGTCGGAGCCGATACGCGGCTATATCAGAGGCCAAAGCAGACAGGGGAACTACCACCGCATCAGCGAGGCCGGCATCGCCTGCTTGCGGAAGCAGGGCTATCCGGCGGAGCGTCGAGCGGACGATCTCCGGATCAAACGGTTCCACTTGCCGTTCGTGCTCACCACCAACAACATCCTGATCAAGCTGGAGCAGGCCGGATGGACGGTACAAGACAGCCGTAGCGTCAAGAAGCAGTTCCACCTGAATCGTTCCACCAATGTGCAGGGGATGATTACGACGCCGAGTGGCATGGCCTTTGTCATTTACACGTTCCTGCACAGCACATCGGCCAAAAACCTGAAGAAAATCATCCGGGAGATGGAGCAGCACCGATTCTTCGATACCTATGCCTTCTTCACGAAGGGGCAGGAAAGCTTCAGCCAGGTGGTGGACCGCTTGATGGACAGCAGGGTCATCCGGGAGTGTAAGAGCCTGAAAGTATTCCCACAGACATTCGGGATCAATTATCTTCTTGCTTTCCAGACAAGCGAAGAGCGGATGATGAAGGAATTGGCATACCGGGGAATACACCACGTGCCTGCCACTGAAACAGGCAATACAGCAAGAGGGCATCCAGACGGACTCAGCCAGATTGTCCAATATGAGGATGAGGAAATGTATTTCATCAATTTGCTGGACACCGATCTCATCAAAATCAAACACATCCTGCAATACCGGAAAGACAGATACGAGCGGAACGGTCGAAGGGTACTGGTGCTCACACACCCGGGACTCCGCCCGAAACACGAAGCATTGTTGCAGCACATACACCACGTACACTTCTTGGAGGTAGGAGGAGAGATATTGGAGACGGCATTGAGGAATCAAAATCAATGATAGGAGGTCAATCCATGATTGCAGAGAATCAACATGCTTATCCCACGTATGAAATACTGACAGAGTTGAAAAGCATTACCCGGCATACTCATTCGGAGCGGTCGCTGAATAAGGAACTGCAAACCTTCAAACCAGAGATTCAAAAACGAATATTGCAGGCAATGAGAGTATTGCTTGCAGATGAGCTGGCCTATGTGATTTCCATCGAGAATATGAAGCGGTATAGGGCTCCTTAGGTAAGACAGATGAAAATGGAAGTTGGAGCAGGAAAGAGTCAAACAAAGAAAGAAACATGAAATATGCCCACACTTTGCCATTTAAACAAGAATAAGCTATGTAAATGAAAGGAGAGGAGCAAAAATGATCTATTTATATGTCACGGCTGCTTTCCTGTCAACTTCTATAGTAATAAAGGCTATTCAAGTCAGACGTGGAATGAAATCGGATTATAACGTATGGATATTCGGTACGCTGTTAACCGTTGGTCTTCTTCTGGGGAGCATCGGTCTTGGGTTTGAATCTAAATACAGTATATATCTCATAGCATACGGAAATCTCTTATCCTTTGGTTCCCTATGTAGTGTGATAACTTCGTATCTCTGGGAAAAGGGTAGACAGAAGGTTAATCGTATCAGGAATTAGCGAAGAGAAACTATGTTCAATTGCAGTACCGTTCTTGATGACGGTGCTATTTTTATGCCTGATGATAGACTAAATGCCTAACGCTCAGGTGTACATGGCAATCATCGACACAGATATCGTCAGAACGGTTATCTAAGTTAGTGGCATTATGACTTCTTTTGTCGAAGCTATTGCCCAAATACTGGAAAATTGGCATAATCAATTTCGTTGGGTCTTCCAACGAAAGGCCTATTCAAGATTAATCAAAGAGGAGAAATGAATCATGGAGCAAGTGATAGAACCAGTGGAAATCGACCTACCTGCACTTATTAAGAGAAAGAAGCAGGAGATGATCGAACTTGGCTTGGCGTATGGACTGGCTAACCCTAGGACGGTTGAATGCAGCCAACAATTGGACAACCTCTTGAATCAATTGCAACATGGAAAACTATACTAGGAAACAATATATACAGAACAACAAAATAAGGTAAATGACAAGGGCACCGTGTGAGCGGTGCTTATTTTTATGCTCAATTTTTACAGTGAGGTGATACACACATGCTAATGACCATAACCCTGATCGGCTTCACTCTTGCCGTCACGGGAGGCTTCCTCCTATTCCAGGAGGCAGTCATACCTAGTCCGCTATTTCCTTTGGGTGCAGCCGGAACACTCCTGGCATACTATTTAATGCATAAATGGAGCGGCAAAGTAACCATTTCGCCGGCGGTGAAGCGCCTGGTTGGTCTCACCATCACTCTGTTTGTCGTCATATCTCTTGGTGCTATGGTTTTTCAAATCTGGCAATGGGAACAGATGGTGACCAGAGAATTTATGATGAAAGTGACCCTCCTCCTGTTTGGAACACTGGGCATCTACTTGAATGTCCTATTCATGCGTGCAGAATCCGCCTATCGGAAGAAGAGGGGCAACCAACGGATCACCGAACAGCCGCAGGAAGGACATATGGAATACAAAAAAGACCTGAAGCAGTCGAAAAGCAAAAACAGCGAGGAGATTGTGACGGTATTGGGCAACTCTCTGGAACATAGCGACACCCCCATCGTGTGGAAGGGAAAAGACATGTTCACCCACATGCTGGTGGTCGGAGCCACCCGTTCCGGGAAAACGGCTTCCGTCTTAGAACCGATGATCTATCAGCTCCTCCTGCAAAAGAAGCAGGGGAAGAAACTCGGCTTATCGGTGGTGGAACCCAAAGGGGAGTTTGCCGAGAAGGTGAAGGAATTCTGTGATGAAATGGATATCCCCTATATTTACATCGACCCCACCAGCCCGGATACCCACAAATTCAACCCGATGGAAGGCAACGTAGAAGATGTCGTGGAAGGCACCGTCATTGTCCTGCGCGGATTATTCGGGAAACAGGATGCTTTCTTCGCCAACGTCCAGGAGTTGGCAGCCCGGAATGTGACCAGGCTGTTAAAGGAACTGAAAGGCGATGAAGTGGACCTGATGGAAGTGCTGGAGACGTTGAGAGACCTCAAACTTCTGGAACAGCGGACCAATGAACTCCGCATGCGAGACGGGGAGACCGACCTTGTCCACTCCATCGAAAATGAATTGCTCGGAAGCATGGCGGAGAAATACAAACAGTTTGTCATCGGCTTGCGCGCTCAGCTGGAGAACATCACAAGTAATGAACTGTTGAAAAATATCATGTGTGGCAAAAGCGACCTCGAAGTGGATGAACACTTCGCCAATGACGGGGTGCTCATCGTAAACACCGCCCTCGGCACACTCAAAAAGGCCGGTGATGCGTTTGGCCAGTTCCTGATCATGCATTTGCAGAACGGCACCTTCCGTCGCCCGGGCACCGAAGACATGCGTACCCCGCATTTCATGTTCATCGATGAGTACAAACGCTACATCAATCCGCAGGTGGAGATTTTCCTGTCGCTCGCCGCCAGTTACAAGGTTTCCGGCATTCTGGCTTCGCAGTCACTCGGTCAGCTGGAGGTGGAAGCGGGGGATATCAGTCCGCGTGCCATGAAACAGGCGATCATGACCAACTGCCGGAACAAATTATGTTTCAACGGTATCGGCTTTCGGGATGCTCAGGAATTTGCCGATGAATTCGGAAAGGACAAGATCGTCATGCGGCAATCGACGTACAAGCACCGTATTTTCCTGCCGAACCTCTTCCCGGATTCCTACCGGGATACGGAGTCGGAGGAATACCGCTTCGACCCGACCGACATCATGGACAACCTGCCGAAATACAGCTTCGTTCACAAAATCATGTATGAAGCAGCTATGCAGAAACCATCCCTTGCGCGAGCAAACTTGGTGCCAGCCGATTGGAAGGAAAAGCGGGAATGGGAAGACAACCGCCTGAGGGTCAGGTTGCATAACGGAATGAAGAAAGCCGGGGCTGAGACGATGGCTCAGTTAAAACGGATTTCAAACGCAGGGAGAAGCATGCAACAGCCACATACGGTTCAGCCTGCGAGTCACGTATCCATGAAGCGAGTTGGAAACTGGGAAGACCTGCAAAGGCCGACAGAAACAAAACATATTTCAAATAGGACGGAAGAAGAATCACCGTCCGCACCTATTCAGCATGAACCGCCTACAGTGGCAGTCCAAGAAGAAACACAGGATGAACCGATTGACGATATCGGATCGGAGCCAGAGCCATCCAGCCCAGTGGTTGCATCTATAGATTATCCGCCGGAACAAGAAGAGAATGCCGACCCAGTTTACGAAGAGCCAAAGCAAGAGGAAGAACCCAACCAAAAACAAAAGAAACCGGAAACGGTGAAACCCAAAGCATCCAGTGACGGCTTTTGGGATTGAGAAGTCCTTCTCTAGAGAGAGGGGCTTTTTTATATAAATGTATCTCCAAGAGATTCAAAACCACTTTAAAAAGGAGCGATTAACAATGGCAGAAGAATTGAATGAAAAGGTAATGATTGAAGGGTTTGACCCAGCCAAAATGGTGGATCAGGAACAGGACCACACGATGGAAAACTGGATGAAAATCTACGGGGCTTACCAGAACAGCAAAATCCTTTATGCTCCGATTTCCGGTATCGAAAAGGTGGGGCCGGACGGGGAAGAGAAGACAGCCTGTGCAGTCGTCCGTGTCGGTTCGATCCGTGGATTGATTCCCTTGGAATTCACGGGGGCGCAGAACCTCCGGCAGCTGCGTTCCATGACGGGTCAGGATATCGCCTTCATGGTGCTGAATTACGACCAGGAGAATGAGCTGTTTACCGGTTCCCGGACAAAGGCGCTGGAAAAGATGGCTGATATCACCCTGCGGAAAATCGAGGAAGGAGATGTCATCCCGGCAGTCGTCCGCCATGTGGGCGATGACTATATGCTCGGAGACATCGGCGGCATTCAGGTGTTCCTTCCGATAGCGGAAATTCGCTACGGATGGATCGATGACCTGCATGAGGAATTCAAGGAAGGCGATGCCCTGAAAGTGGAAGTCTTGTCCATCGACGAGGACAAGAAGGAAGTACAGATCAGCGCGAAGGCCCTGCAGCAGAACCCATGGCCGGATTGCGTGAAACGATACCATAAGAACGGGGAATACGTCGGAAAGGTATCAGGAGTCCGAGAATATGGCGTGTTTGTCCGCCTGGAGCCGGGGGTCGATTCCCTGTCCAGCCACTTGAAGTTCCAGAACGTCCAGAAAGACGACCGGGTGCTGGTGCGCGTGGATAACATCAATACGGAGAAAGAACAAATCCGCACGCGCATCACCCGGGTATTGTAAGGAGGTATTCCAATGACAAGCCCATTCTCCATCAAACGGCCATGGGAATTACACTGGAAGTGCCTGCCGTCCAATTTAAGAAAAATGAACTATGTCAATGGCGAGTCGCCCAAGGAATGTGCCGCCTTGGATGCCATAGCGAAGGTAGGGATAATCGGGGGAAGACAGCTCTCCCGGTTGTTCCGCTTACCGAAGAAGCGACTGAAACGGATGGAGAGAGAACAGAAGATCGTGCGCCATGAACTGCGTGTGAACAAGCAAACCATACCCGTCTATACCCTGGGACAGGTGGGAGCGGTGATTACCGAGGTCCCTTATGAATCGAACTACTGGGTGGAATACCGAACGAAAGATGTTTTAAAACGGTTGATGTTTTTTGAACTGTATCCATACTTTCCTGAATCGGCAATCCTCTCAGCCCCCGGACCCTTTACAGGAGCCATCGAGTTTCAAGGAAAGCTGTTCCATATCTATGTATCCCGGGGGGACATCAAGGACTTGATCATGCACCTGAAATGGAAAGGTATTGGGCAGGAACGGCTCATTATTGTGGCGGAGTCCTTGAACCATCTCCAGCCCTTGAAAATATATGCAAAAGAAATGAAGCTGCGTATCACCACGGATGAAGACTTACAAGCAGGCGAGGGAAAGTTGTTTTACTTGCTGAATCAAGATGGGGAATTCGTCAAAGAAGGTTAGTTCATCAAGGTTTTATCTGGAAAAAGAAAAATGAGTTACCTATTGGAACTAGAAAAGGGGGAGGGCGTTGAAACATCTATCGGATGAACTGTTGATCCATGCATATAAGAAGGCTCTGGTTATGGATTTGGATGGAGACTTCATCTCTTTGTTGGAAGAGGAGCTGGAGAGGAGAAAATTGTGGCACAGAGTAGGACATTCAGCCGAAAATTAACGTACTTTAGGGCAGAGAAGTATGATAATTACCAATAATTTATGGATGTTTAAAAAACAGTGACAATTTTGTCAATTGCCATATTTTTTAGAGGAGATATGAGAGAATAAAACCACAGCGAGTTTGAGCTGAACCATGAAGGGAGTTGAATGGGATGTTTATTCTTGTACGGAGAATAGATGATTCAACGGAGGTTTTAACCAAATCCAACAGTCAAATACCTAAAATGTTCCCGGACTTTCAATCAGCAAAGATATTCGCGCAAAAGTTAAACAATAGCATGGAAATAGATAAACAATGGAAAGTGAAATCGGTGATGGATAAGAGGGATCGTCTAAACAGGCAGGCATAAATGAAATAAGAGAAGGTATGTTCTATTATTGAACGGTAATCTTTGCTATAATTATCTTGTACAGCAAGGCTTTCATGGGTGGTGGCTCACTCCCTGACTTCCATGACGGAAGGGGGTGATGCCTGATGACAGTATTTGAATCGTTGGTTCTGATGATTTCCTTTGGAACGTTGATGGTTGCGATTCAGTCGAGTCAAAAAAAATAACCACCCATAAAAGCTGGCAAGCGTTTGGGTAGTTATTTTCCCACTCTGTGAGCCGCCCCCTTGAAGGGCTGTTGTACAAGACCGCTAGTGTGACCGCACTGGCGGTCTCTTTTTATTTTATGCAATGATTATATTTTTATTATACCCGATATTGTTGGGAATGAAAACATCTTGGATGGTTAGTGTCATTTCATGCACATGAAGATGGGGCATCTTTATCGGAAAAACTGTATTGTTCTCAAATTCACCCCAAAGGGATATGGAATTTTATGGTAGAATAACTGGAGAATGGAATCACTACACTTAAAGTAACGAGGTACTAAGTATAAAAGCCAAAAAGGGGTAATAGAAAAGATAACCTGGACCATCCTCCTTTGCAGAAGAAGTGTCCAGGTTTTAAAAGATACTAATTTGCTTTTCTTAACAAATAAATGAAATAAGGGGCCCCGATGAATGCTGCCACGATCCCGGCTGGAATAGTATCCGATACTAACAGGTTCCGGCCGATCGTGTCTGCTGCAGTCAGTAAAATCATTCCCATCAACAAAGCGATTGGGAGGAATAATTGGTGTTTGGGGCCCACCAAGCTCTTCGCTATATGAGGAGCCATTAGACCGATGATGTTAATATCTCCCACTTCATGGAGATTTCTAGCATTTCATTAAAACGGCGGATCTTTGGGGAACATGAAAACGAGCGCCAGATCACCCGGAACTCGTTTTTTCTTACTGGTGTCAATAGAAAATTGGCTGTGCTTTCAATTTATCTGCACCCTTTTCAAAAAGGATCTATAGCATTCTACTTTATTAAGCTGTGGTATTCACTTGGGATAAGGCTCTTTCATTAACATTCTTTCTTTTATACGGGCGAGAGTAAACAAATATGGACAGTTGGTGGAGGATGATCATAATTATTCCACTTAACCTCTGATCCATCATATTTGAAAAAATCTTCCCGTGGCTATGTGCTTGAAATATTCCGTACACTTCTATATTCATGACAAGTAAAAACATACAAGGAGGCATAATTAACCACATCTTATAATTCAGATATCTTTTTCTTTTATCCCCCAATACTTCATTGATCAGTTTAGGAGTCAACGGCAGCCACATGATGATGGCTGCACTGAATAATAACAGATGAAATAGGATATGAACGAATTGACTACTCATCATCCAATCAAATACTTGAGGGATATGGTAGAAATAAAAGATAGAGGCAAAAGAGATGATACCCACTAAAGGAAACTTAAATAATTGCAATCGTTTTTTCAAATAATCAAGTGGCAGGCTATAGATCAATAGAGGCGGAATAATGAAGCATAGCATGCTCATTTGCAACATATGGATACTCAAATAGTGATGGCTATGCATGGCCATCGGGCTTCCAAAGGAGAGAAATATCAATGAACAGGCAACGATAAAAGAAGCTATTTGGTCATTCTTTACGACAGTTTTCATTGATCTTTTCTCTAAAAATCTGATCCCAAGTAAATAAAGAATACTTATAACTAATAATCCAATTAATAAATTTACATTCCAAATCTGCTCACTATGATGCATGTGAATTCCCTCCTTCTTTTAGAAAAGCAGCCACCTATGTGACTGCTTTTCAACTAGAATTCTAATGTTTCTAATGGTGATGCCCGCATGAACAAGCACTGCTCAGATGAGGAGGTGTCCAAAGCGGATTGTTGCAGTACTTCGGATCTGCTCCCACCATTTCCATAAATAAAGGGTGGTAGTTTTTACAAATATTTAACTCTGTGAGCACCCAATCTTCCGGATCTTTGGCATAATGCTCCCAATAGTCACCTTTCATATTTAACCCGGGAACAGCAGGGATCCAGGATTCGGAAAGAAGGAGATCAGGGTCGCCATATTTGGAAGCTATTCTACGGATTTCAGGATCATCAAGTGCTAACAAATGACCATCTTTAATAATGGTTTCTGTACCGCCACCAACCATTTCGGCTGTAACAGTAGGGAAGTACAGGTGGACGTGCCAATGTCCGACTGGCAGTCCCATTTGGGCAGCTTTGCGTTCCATGGAACTGGAAATGATCGTACCAAAACCAATATGAATTACACCGCTTCTTACTCGTTCATATAGGCAGTTTACCCAGCCTTTCAGAAAATCTTCTCTCGGACGGTGGACATGCGGATTCGTCCCAATGGAGGCTTCCCACCAGCGAAAAAGACCTTTGTCCGGGAACCCCGGATATTGTATGTGATCGGTGTCAGCCTTCACTTTTCGGAGTTTTTCCCCGAACTCTCCGCCTTCATTAATTTCCGTAATCTTTCCTTTTTTCACTTCCAGTTGGATCCATGGGACAGGGCCGATGTGGTTCGTTGTTCCGGCAATAACACCTTCTGCATCCTCTTTTGGATGGTATAGCCATGGACGTCCTAATACATGGCCTGGGAGATAGGTTTTCCCGAAGTCCGTGTTTCCTTCCCAGAACTGTTCAACCAAATCTGGATTGAAAAATTCGCGTTTCGAATCATAGTACTCATCATGATTGGTATATGTTAAATCCGTACCTTCCGGATCTTGGATGCGAATTTCTTTTGAGTTTCGGATGCGATCCCACGTCCACTTATCAATTGCATCAATAATTTCATAAGGCGTTGTGTGAGCTGGAGTAGCCGTTAATTCTTTTGTCATAAACGGCATACGCTGGATTTTGATATTGTTTGATCGCAGCACTGGTCCGCCATAGCCCCATAAGAGTTTATCGTATTTTCCTTCTTTCTCCATTTCCTCCCATTCGTCCATCCATTCAGCGAGTTCTTTTGTTCTTGATAAGTAATATTCTACTTCGTCATGGCCTTTCCATCTGACAACGGGTCCTTTATCTACCTCTTTCACTTCGTAATTCACTTCAAATTTTTCCAATACTTTCTTACATGCTTCCACTACCATCGGATCATGCCAGTTGTCAACCCGAAGGAGGACCCGTTCACCAGGTTGTAGATCCCATCCAGCATGAAGGCCGTGATTGTATGGCCGTTTTGCAACTTCTTCCAGATATGGGATGAGATCTTCCGGTTTTTGTATATCAACGAAAGGCGGGCAGCGAGGTGGTGTTTTTTCAATTAATGGTGGGCTGTCAAAATTTGGCTTTCCTTTTACTACTTTTTCTGCTCTAACCATAAGAGATCACTCCTGTTTTATAAATATTCTTAACTTTGAATCTATACTTTTACAATAACAGGTTAGAGATTATATTAGAAATATTCATTTTATTGATTAGCTATTTGAATCTCGAATAAGTAATTGATTAGAGGAGTCAACTCTACCGTTTCTACGCTTTGAAATATTCTAGAAATTTTCTTGATACTGTTGATAAGTATCCTTTTTTTCGCCAGATGATACCAGAGGGCCGCGTTTTTATGCTTGGATTAATAATTTCTTTATAGATAATTTCATCATATGGAATAAGATTTTTAGCTGATTTAGGGACAATGGCAATGCCAATTCCATGATAAGCCCAGTTTAATAATGTCGCGATATTATCACTCTCAGTTATAATTGTCGGTTCATATCCGAGGGTTCGAAAGGAATCTTTCACTGGTTCTACTGTATCATTGTACGAGGATGTGCCTTGAAGCCTTCTGAGTAGCATTAACGGTTTGTCTTCCAGGTTTGAGAGATTAATATAGGGAAATTTGTTGGAAATGTCCCATTGTTTATTCATTACCGCTATCATTGGTTCCTCGGGTAATCTAATCATATCAAAAACTTGAGTATTTACAGGCAGTCTTGTAATCCCTAGTTCAATATTCCGGTTTTCTAGGAGTTCCATAATTCGATTGGGGTCACCTTCATGAATTTGAAAATTCACCTTAGGATACATTTTTTTAAAGTGCTGGATTTTCTCTGGTAAAAGTTCTGAAGCTAGTGAAGTAATGGCGCCAATTGACAACGTCCCACTGATTCCTTCCCTCAGTTCTCGAACTTCTTCGGCAGTTAGATCAAGTAAGTCTAATACTTCCTTTGCTCTTTGATAGAGCAATTCCCCTGCATCTGTTGTGACGACCTTTTTTGTAGTTCTTTCTATCAAGGAGACATTTAATTCATCTTCCAAAATTTTTAATTGCTGACTTATCGGTGGCTGTGTCATATGCAATTTCTTCGCCGCACCTGAGAAAGAACCTTCTTCTACAATAGTTAGAAAGTATTTTAATTGCCTTATTTCCATCTCACTGTATCCTCCCTAGTTTAGCGTCCCTTGTATGGAACCATAAGAATCTATTTATATTATTATTGAATAAATATTCTAATAAATCAATATTTAACATCTTTTTTGGGGTATGGTAAGTTTTAAAAAACAGGGTGGTGATAGGGAAAAGAGGAGACTCATTTAGAAGGTCGCTTTTTCACGTTTAATTTTGATAAATTAGCAAGCGGTTACAGTCAGAGATGCTCCGAAGACTAAAATGATAGGAGGTTTTTCATAATGGTAGAAAATCTAAATGGAGAGAGTACAGCACTTGTTCATACGGTTCTGGGACCAGTACCTGCAAAGGAACTAGGTGTGATCCTTACAAGTGAGTCAATTTTAAACATTGTGCCAGGAGCGGAATTTGCGCCAGAGATTGATATGGATGAAAATAAACAGTTTGAGGTCCTGAAACGTGCCTTGAAGGAATACCGCTGGCTTGGAGGGGGGACGATAGTCGACCGTGGCGGCATGTTCCGTGGTCGTAATGTGTTATTATACCGAACATTATCTAAAGAGACGGGGGTGCACATTATTGGTTCAACGGGGCTAGGACCGGAGACCATGATTGGATCGTATTTTACCACAGGCCAGAAGAATCCACCGGGCCCACTTCCACTCGACCATTTGGCAGACCTTTATGCGAAAGAAGTTACTGAGGGGATTGTGGTTCCGCGGCGCGAGCGTTCAGGACCGGCTGGTTTAATTTGTACGGAGGCGAGCAGGGAAGGCATTACCGAATTGGAGGAACATCTCTATCGTGCTTCGGCAAGAGCAGCGCTGATAACTGGTGCTCCCGTTTCAATTCAAATTGGCAACGATGCAGAATATGAACTGGATATTCTGGAGAGAGAAGGACTTGACGTGAGCAGAGTGATTGTAGGTGGTCTTGATCGTCTGGATATGATGGAGCGGGGCGCTGCATTGGAAATTGCAAGGCGAGGTGCCATGGTTGCATTAGATCATGCCGGCTGGAATCCTCATGAAGGTTATGTGAGTGATGATCGCCGGGTGCAGCTGGTGCTGGAATTATTCGAAGCAGGACTTGCAGATCGTGTGGTTGTTTCGAGCAATGCTTCAGGTTGTGCAATCGGCCAGGAAGTTTCCCAACTTGGATTCGGCCATGTGCTTGACTCATTTGCCCCGTTGCTCAGGAAGGCAGGATGCAGTGCAGAACACCTTCGCCAATTATTGGAAGAAAATCCGAAGCGTATACTTTCCCTGGAAGCAGAAGTAGATATTGAAATCACTAATTCTTAAGAGCCTGTAAGGAGTGAAGATAAAATGAGTAAGATTAATACGGTTTTAGGGCCTATTTCACCAGAACAACTTGGGGTCACTGCAATGCATGAACATATTGGATTTGGGTTGCCAGGTTGTGACCTGGATCCGCAATGGTGGACTCCGCGTCATCAAATGCTTGAAGTAACTATAGAGAAGCTCAGCCGTTTCCGTGAACACGGGGGCCAAACAATGGTGGATTGTACAGGTATCGGGACAGGAAGGGATATCCCATATTGGCAGGTGATTTCTAGAGCAACCGGTGTCAATATCGTTGCCTGTACGGGTTTTGTCGCAGGAGATTCTGCGCTGCCATATTTCCGGAACAAGTCGATTGAATATCTCGCTGATTTATTCTATCACGAGATTACTGTCGGTGTTGAAGGAACGAACGTAAAAGCGGGTGCTGTCAAAGTAGGGGTCAGCCGTGGAGGGCTAAGTGAGTTGGATGAGCGGATTTACCGAGCAGCAGCAAGAGCGGCAAGAGCTACAGGGGTTCCCATTTTAACCCACTTATCAGTAGAGGCTGATCGTCAGATGGATCTGTTTGAAATGGAAGGATTATCTTTAGATCGAGTTGTTATTGGACATTCGGATATGGGGATGGGAGCTGATATTGAGCGTGACTACCGTATAGCAGAACGTGGCGCATATGTTGGCTATGACACGGTCGGGTATGACACTGAAAAAGGAACGCCTGAACAGCCAGCGCCATATTGGTCACGTCCGAGGGAGGAACGTCTCGACCATGTAATGACCTTCTTTGAGAAAGGATATGAAAAACGGGCGATAATCTCTGCAGATGCAAATTGCTGGCCGCTTGGTTGGAAATCAGTTAATCATTCAGTAAATGAGCTATTTGAAGTTTTCATTCCTGACTTAAAAGAACATGGCTTGGATGATAGGATTATTGAATTATTGCTTGTTGAAACGCCTGCGAAACTTTTGACCATGCAGGATCCACAACCTAATTTAGTAAAAGCGGCTAAACAAGCAGTTACACAAGGATAATGAAACGCAAAGGAACATAACAGAATAGGACTAATACCCGGTTTCTTTCAATAGCTAGTCCAGATTAACAATATAGAAAATTGGAAGATACCGGGACAATTAGATTCACCCTATGGCAACATACTATTGGCTTGAAGCAAGAACGTTATATGTGTAGAAAAATGATAAGCGGACTAGCTTATAAGAATGCAGAATATTCATAACACGTTTGTTAAAAGTGCAGGCGAGGTTAATCTAAACCATAGAAATTGGGGGAGAAAGATGAAAAACAAGTCTGATTTAAGTGTTGCTATTGTTGGTGGAGGTATTGGTGGCGCAGCGGCAGCGGTCGCATTGCATAGCAAAGGAATTAAAGCTAATATCTACGAACAGGCATCTGATATTAGAGAACTCGGTGCTGGAATAGGGATGAGGCCTCCAACTGTACATTTTTTCAAAGATTGGGGGATTTACGAGGAAATCGTACAAAAGAGTTCTATAAGCGGCTATATGGCAGTATTAACAGCACATGGAGAGGTCCTGGTAAAGGAAGAATGGCCGGTTTTAACCGACAATCCAAAGGAAGATTGGGCGAGGTTAATTCACCGTGCTGACTTAATTGAAACGTTTTTCAATCAAGTCCCAACTGAAAACGTGCACTTAAAGCATCGCTGTAAAAAGGTCATCGAACATGAGGAATGTGTGGAAATTCAATTTGAAAATGGAAATAGAATTGAAGCGGATTTATTGATTGCAGCAGATGGCATTCGTTCAGTGGTAAGACAGCAGATTTTTAGTGACGTAAAGCCGATTTACTCTGGAATGCATGCTTACCGGACAGTGTTGCCAGAGAAGGAGGCATTCAATTTAGCACCAGATGACACTTTTCGAGTGTTTGTTGCGGAGAGTGGTTCGCATGTTTATTTAATGCCGTTACCCCACCGCAATCAAGTATCTTATGACATTACCGTCCATTCCGAAGATAAATCTTGGAAGCCGGTCGTCAGTATAGAAGAAATACTAGAGCACTTACAAGAGTTTAATCCTATGTTTCAAAAAATGGCGGATCTAGCTGAAAGTTTTACTTGCCGTGCCATTTATGATATTGATCCAATCGATCGCTGGACTTCTGGCAGAATTGCCCTACTTGGTGACGCAGCTCATGCGATGCTACACCACCGGGGACAAGGAGCAAATATGGCGATACAGGACGGAGGTGTATTAGCAGAAGCAGTAATGAAAGCGGACACAATCCAAGAAGCTTTAAAAATTTATGAGTCACTCAGAAAGCCAATCAACCATGAATACCAGAAATTATCACGTCTGACCCCTAATAACAAGAGGGGAACAGCTTTTCCGGAAAAAGAGATATTAAAATTTTAAGAGGAGTACGTTTATATCATTTAAGGTGTAATGATTCTCCGAGGCTAGAAAAATGATGATGAACCGTTGTTATAGCTGAAAGAGTGCTATCATGTGACAAAATCGACAACAGAGCATTAATAAGAATCGAATTTATGATAGGAGGATGATGCATGGAAAAAATACATGTTAATCAAGTGATTAGTGAAAGTAAATTTAACCGCTTTCATTTTTGGCTGCTATTTTGGTGTTGTGTGATTATTATGTTTGACAGCTATGACCTTGTTATATACGGTTCGGTGTTACCTGTACTTATGGAGGAATGGGCCCTATCACCTGTTGAGGGAGGGGCGATAGGCAGTTATGGATTTTTCGGGATGATGATTGGAGCCATATTATTTGGAATTTTGGCAGATAAATTCGGAAGGAAAAATGTTCTTATTGCAAGCACTATCCTTTATAGTATAACTACTGCTCTTTGCGGTTTTGCTCCTGGACCAATCACTTTCTCTATTTTTCGGTTTTTAGGCGGACTAGGGATTGGTGGTGTTATGCCAAATGCGATTGCCCTATTAACAGACTATGCACCGAAGAACAAGAGGAACATGATGATTGCAATTGCTATGTGTTGCTTTCCAATTGGAGGGATTTTAGCCTCTTTATTAAGCATTGTCCTAATACCTTCCGTCGGCTGGGAAGTTGTTTACTATATCGCGGCGCTCCCCCTATTATTACTTCCGTTTATGATAAAGCATATTCACGATTCACCTGCAATCCTTTTAGCAAAAGGCCGAATGAACGATCTTCGTCTGGCTCTATCAAAAATAAATAACCAGCTAGTACTGACGAATAAAACAGAATTTGAAATGAACAAAGAAGAAAAGAACTCTAACTCCCCTGTTGTTTCCTTATTTAAGGATAATCGTGCACTAGGAACTTTCATGATTTGGATTGCGTTCTTTATGTGCTTGTTAATGATCAACGGATTAACTACATGGCTTCCTAATTTTATGGTGGAAGCAGGCTATGCTCTTGGTTCCAGTTTAACCTTTATGATTGTTTTAAATGTAGGTTCGATTATTGGAACGTTATTCCTTGGAGGGCTTGCAGATAAGTGGGGAACGAAGCGTGTGCTTATTCCAATGTTTATTGTCGCAGCCATTTCATTGAGTTTTCTTGGGTTTGGAAAAAACATGCTGGCTCTTTATGTGCTGGTTGGGATTACAGGTGCCTGTACAATAGGGGCTCAAAGTATTTCCTATGCCTTTGCATCCCAATATTATCCGTCATTTATGCGTGCCACTGCAGTTGGATTAGCATCTGGGATCGGAAGAGTCGGAGCAGTGGTAGGACCTACATTCGGCGGATTTCTATTAATGCTTGGTCTTCCTGTCCATATGAATTTTATAGCTTTTGCGATTCCAGGTATTATAGCAGCTATAGCGTTTAGCTTTGTTCCTCTAACTAAAAAAAGCTCCCAAGAGTCAGAACGAATTAATGATGAATCATTGGTGGAGGAGGCTGTAAAATAACATTATAAATTCAATAAGAGTGCTATATATGGGTAATTCCCAATAAGAAATCCATTTTGAATTTCATTCAGAATGGATTTTTAATTATGGTCCTCCTTTCCTTTTTCACCCCAATATACAAACCTAGCTTTCCAAGTAGGATTTATTGCTTCATGGTGTCTATCCTTGAGGCATTGATAAGTGAGGATATTACGTAGATAACAGGAAATATTAATCAGTTATGGCCTCTTGACCATCCTGAGTGAGTAAAAGAACACCCCATATATAGCCTAAAACTATAACAAGTTATATCTTTTAAGTATCAAGCTATACCGATCTTCCTATGCTATGGTATTTATAAGGGAAAATTATTTAAATATTAAGGAAAGAGGGAGATCAATAATGACAAAGACAATCGTGAAAGCTCCATTCAAAGCGGATCATGCGGGCAGCTTGCTGCGTCCTGATAGTTTACATAAGGCAAGAGCGGATTATAAAGAGGGAAAATTTCTGCAGAGGCATTGCGTGAAGTAGAGACAAAGGAAATCAAACTCATTGTTGATAAGCAGATTGAAGTCGGATTAGATGTGGTGACGGATGGGGAATTCCGGCGTACCTGGTGGCATTTCGATTTCTTGGAACATCTGAATTGAATCGAAGGGTATGAGACAGAAAAAGGCTATAAATTCGAGGGGATCGAAACAGAACGGTATTATATCCGGAATACCGGCAAAGTTTCCTTCAATCCAGCCC
Organism: Virgibacillus sediminis; assembly: GCF_042643265.1. NCBI lineage: Bacteria > Bacillati > Bacillota > Bacilli > Caryophanales > Bacillaceae > Virgibacillus > Virgibacillus sediminis. Next base: position 53,454 of record NZ_JBHRRZ010000008.1, read on the forward strand.
ATCCATTTAAAAAAGATTTTATAGAATTCAAGGAGATTGTCGGTGATCGAGCCGTTCCAAAACAGACCATCCCAAGTCCGAACCAACTGTTTGAAACAGGCATCCGCAACCCAGAGATCTATCCGGATATCGAAGAATTCCCAAAGGACGTGGCAAAAGCATATAAGGATGCCATCCGTGCGTTTTATGATGCAGGGGTGCGCTATCTACAATTGGATGACGTCCATATTGCTGGGCTTTCTTCTGATAACTATCATTCAAACAAAAGTGATGAATATTCCAGTGAGCAGTTGATCGACCTGGCAGTACGTGTGGTGAATGGCGCATTGGAAGACAAGCCGGAAGATCTGGTTGTAACCACTCATTTATGTCGTGGCAATTATCGATCCACCTACGCATTTGAAGGAAGTTATGCCCGTATTGCACCAACCTTATTTGCAAAAGAGAAAGTAGACGGTTTTTCCCTGGAGTATGATGATGACCGTTCAGGAGATTTCAAGCCACTGGAACATGTGCCGAATGACGGCCCAAAAGTCGTCCTGGGTGTCGTTACCTCGAAAAGCGGAGAGCTTGAGGATGAAGAGGCGATTAGAGCGCGGATCAAAGAGGCGGCAGATTATGTACCACATGAACAACTATGCCTGAGCCCACAATGCGGGTTCGCATCCACACACCTCGGCAACAAACTGACGGAAGAACAGCAATGGGATAAATTGAAGTTTATTGTAGACCTTGCAAACGATGTGTGGGAGTGACATGGCAGCCAATCATCGTTCCATGATGGCCACACCTGCATCTCTGAAGTGAAATAAGAAGAAAGGAATATGAGAAAACAAAAAATCCTTCAGGGAAGGATAGTCGATTCCTAAATAATCTTTAAGCATTACATAGCCTCTGCTATTTGATGGAAGCTATGTAATGCGCTCATACTACGAACGAATTCCATTGATGCCGATTGGATAAAAATGCCAAACCCCTTTTTCAAGCACGGGAGTTAATCTCCCTTGCCATTCTAGGTAATCTAAATAACCGATTACTTTAGACATTACACTAAAAAATTGTTTTTCATATTTGTATGGATACAGATATTGGGCTATTTCGCTTGCAGTGGATATTCCAGATTGGACAATAGCCAAAAATTCTATTGCTTTTTCTTCTATCTCTTTTATTCTTTGTTTCAATAAAGGAATGGGATCTTCGATGATTTTGCCGTGTCCGGAAAAGATTGTTCGTGGGGATAGGGCTACACATTTTTCTAAGGATTCTTTATGTTGTACTAAGGTTTTCGGACGTTTTCCAAAGGTATCCGGCTCTACGAAGGCATTAGATGCCATATGTTCGATTACTAAGTCTCCTGCGAATAGAATTCGGCTGTTCTGATGATAAAAAGCAATTTGATCAGGAGAATGGCCTGGTATTTTTATTATATCAAATCCTAAAAGTGGGTTAGTATCGATCTCTCGGAATTCCCAATGGCTTTTTTCATCCTTCCCTTGAATAGCAGTGTGATATAAATAATCTGCTTGTCTACTACCAATCTCCCCACAACCCATCTCTTGATAAAGGTTCTTGAAAAATTCAAAATGCATTTGTATGAATTTTGTTTCTCCTTTCAATTTAGGGATGGAGTAAGGGTGAATATAAATGGGAACAGGGTGCTGTTTTATTATTCGATTAATTAGACCGATATGGTCTGTATGATGATGGGTTAACAAAATTTCTGTGATATCACTATGGATATGACCATTTTGCTTCAACGTCTCATCTAAATAATCCCAGCACTTATCTGTATTTAACCCGGCATCAACTAATGTTAATCCATTATTCCGTTTAACCAAGAAAAAGTTTATACTTTTTAACTTATTAGAAACTGGAACGATTACAGGAAATACTTTAAATTCATGAGTTCTCAACAAACAAATTCCCCCCCTGTGGTACTCTTTATGTTCCATTGAAATATGATGAATTTTCAATCGAAAATATTCAAAATATAAATTCTGAATATTTAATATAATATCTTCATTTATAAATTACTCCTAAAGGAAACGTATTACCCTTAAAAACTAAAAGATATATTGTTTCTTGTATCTTCAAAAATGCCCATATTGATGGGGTTTTCCCAGTATATTCAGTGATTTGGAAACAGAAATAAATTGTCTCGAAACAATATTCTGTATTTTTACTTTAATATAAAAATTATAAAAATATGTTTGACTTTGGTATAACAATATAATAATATAAAGTTACAAATTTAGAAAGCGGTTGCAGAAAATTATGCTCTAGTGAAAAAATTTTATAGTGTCTTAGAAGATAGGAGGTTTTATTAGATGGTAGATAATTTTAATGTGAACAGTTCAAGGGTTGTTCAAACCGTTCTTGGGCCTGTTTCGGGAAAAGAGCTTGGACTCATATTAACTCATGAAGCGCTGCTCTCTGTAGTACCTGGAGCGGAGATTGCACCTGAGATCGATTTTGATGAAAGTAAACAGTTTGATGTACTAAGACGTGCACTTACGGAGTTCCGTCGCTTTGGCGGAGGGACAATCGTCGACCGCGGAGGCATGTTTCAAGGCCGTAACGTATTGATGTATCGTACGCTTTCCAAGGAGACGGGTGTCCACATTGTGGCATCTACAGGGCTTGGGCCGGCTACGAGAGTAGGATCCTATTTTACTACCCAGCAGACAGAGCCACCTGGCCCAATGCCGCTTGATAGATTAGCAGAAATGTATGCTAAAGAGATAACGGAGGGCACGGTTGTACCAAGGCGAGAACGTACAGGCCCAGCTGGTTTAATCTGTACGGAAGCCAATAAAGAAGGGATTACAGAATTTGAAGAGCACCTTTATCGTGGCGCAGCACAAGCGGCATTGCAAACCGGTGCAGCAGTATCAATCCAAGTTGGAAAAGACCCTGCATATGAACTAGGTATCTTGGAAAAGGAAGGGCTTGCTCCTAGTCGAGTTATAGTCGGGGGACTTGACCGGTTGGATACAGATGAACGAGGAGATGCTTTCACCATGGCTCGCCGTGGCACCATGGTTGCAATCGATCATGCTGGCTGGACGCCACACGAGGGATACGTGAGCGACGACCGGCGAGTGCAGTTAGTACTGGAGCTGTTCGCAGAAGGTCTCGGTGATCGTGTATTAGTTTCAAGTAATGCTGTTGGACATGCAGTCGGCCATGAGGCATCACAGATTGGGTTCGATCACTTGCTCAGTTCGTTCGTACCAATGCTGCGCAGGGCTGGAGCTACAGATGAGCAACTGCGTCAATTACTAGAAGAGAACCCAGCGCGCATCCTTACGCTTGAAGGAGACATAGAAGTATTCAAACCGGAGATAGAAGGGGTGGATATAACATGGGTAAAGTAAACACTGTTTTGGGGCCCATCGCTACAGAACAGCTTGGAATTACAGCGTTACACGAGCATATTGGATTTGGCTTACCGGGGTGTGATTTGGATACAAAATGGTGGGAAGCCCGTCCAAAAATGCTCGAGGTTACAATTGATAAGCTTCGGCGTTTCCGAGAACTCGGTGGACAAACAATCGTCGATTGCACAGGAATCGGCACTGGCCGCGATGTATCTTACTGGCAACTTGTATCACGTGTAACTGGGGTAAACATTGTCCCTATGACGGGTTTCGTTTCAGGTGACACAGTTCTGCCGTATTTCCGGGACAAGTCCATTGAATATTTGGCTGATCTATTCTATCACGAGATTACGGTTGGCATTGAAGGGACGAACGTGAAAGCAGGTGCCATTAAAGTTGGTGTCAGCCGTGGTGGTCTAAGCGAATTGGATGAAAGGGTTTACCGTGCAGCAGCAAGAGCAGCAGGTGCTACCGGTGTACCAATCCTTACACACTTATCAATTAACGGAGACCGCCAGATGGATCTGTTTGAGATGGAGGGACTATCTTTAGATCGTGTGGTGATAGGTCATTCCGACGGTAAAGAAGGTCTTGACCCAGAGCGGGATTTCAGAATCGCGAAGAGAGGCGCTTATGTTGGATATGACACAATCGGTTTTGACACGGAAAAGGGAACACCGGAAGTTCCAGCTCCATTCTGGGCACGTCCAAGAGGAGAACGTCTCGATCAGGTGATGGATCTATTCAATGCAGGATATGCAAATCGCGCAATCATTTCATGTGATGCAAACTGTTTCCCACTAGGATGGGCGTCCACAGAGCATTCTGTATCAGAACTTCTTGAAATTTTCGTCCCAGATCTTAAAGCTAGGGGCGTTGATGATGAAACAATCAAGATGCTTCTGATAGACACTCCTGCAAGGTTTCTTACGATGCGGGATCCACAGCCTAAACTGGTGAAGGCGGCTGGAGAAGCAGCGGCACAGGTTTAAATATATTACGTTGGACTACATCTTATGGCATGTAAATATGGATCGAAATTCCCAGTCCCTCTCTCTAAATGAACAATCTCAGATGGGGCAGGGGATTTGATCAGAACCATGGAGGTTTGAGGAATATGAGTATTAAAGGAAAAGCTTATATCGCAGGAGCATTCGAGCATCCGACACGCAAGGCTGAAAACACGTCTGTTGCCGCTCTGCACGCTGAGTGTGCGAAGGGTGCACTTGAGGATGCGGGACTAACGTTTGAGGATGTGGATGGCTATTTTTGCGCGGGAGATGCACCAGGTGGAGCTTTATCCATGGTTGATTATCTAGGGCTTAATGTAAGGCATGTTGATTCGACAGAAACCGGCGGTTCATCCTATATCGTTCATGTTTCACACGCGGCGCAGGCAATCGCAGCAGGTAAGTGCGACGTAGCTTTAATTACAATGGGAGGACGACCGCGGGCGGAAGGGAAAAGCGGTGTAAAACCAAAAGCGTTCACACCGAATGTACCGGAAGTCCCGTTTGAAAGACCGTATGGACCAACAGCGGTGAATGAATATGCAATGGCTGCTAAGCTTCATATGCATGAATATGGAACTACAAGCGAACAAATGGCATGGGTGAAGGTAGCAGCTTCCCATCATGCACAATACAATCCAAATGCAAGGTTAAAAGAATTAGTGACAGTGGAAGATGTGCTTAACTCACCGATGATCGCCGATCCATTACATTTGATGGACTGCTGTGTAGTGAGTGATGGAGGCGGAGCATTAATAGTAGTCAAACCCGAAATAGCCAAAAGTTCAAACCGACCACTTATTCAAGTGAGCGGTACAGGAGAGTCTCCCAAAGGTCCCATGGGCGGCAAGATGGACATGACTTACACGGGTGCTGTCCATTCCGGAAAAACAGCATTTGAAGAAGCGGGATTAACGCCAGCTGACATTAAATATGCGGGGATTTATGACAGCTTTACAATTACGGTTATTATGCAGCTTGAGGATCTAGGTTTCTGTAAAAAAGGAGAAGGCGGAAAGTTTGTATCTGAGGGAAATCTGATTTCAGGAAAAGGTAACCTACCAATCAATACAGATGGCGGTGGATTAAATAATAATCATCCCACAAGCAGAGGGGGGATGACGAAACTGATTGAAGCCGTACGTCAGCTTCGCGGAGAAGCACATCCAAAAGTACAGGTTGATAATTGTGATATTGCACTTGTTAACGGTATAGGCGGTGGACTTGGAAGCCGCCACGGCAGTGCAACACTTATTATGGAAGGAGTGTAATCATCATGACGACTCCGTATCAGGAAAGAACAATGGCAATCCCTGAGGTACACCCCGAACATAAAGATTTTTGGGATGCAGCCGAAGAAGGAAAACTGCTTATTAAACTGTGTGAATCCTGCGGTGAATATCATTATTATCCACGCACATTATGTCCTTTCTGTATGAATGATACAACTGTATGGAAAGAGGTGAAAGGAACCGGAACAATTTATACATTCAGTATTATGCGCCGTGCAAAACCGAGTGCGTATGCTATCGCTTATGTAGAGCTCGATGAAGGTCCAAGAATGATGACGAATATTGTGGATTGTGATCTTGATCAAGTAAAAATCGGGCAAAAGGTGAAGGTGGTGTTTAAGCAAAGTGGGGATGAAGACAATGCCGGGCCTTTCATACCTTGTTTTACCCCATCATAAAGAAGCAATCAATAACGAAGAACCGTTTATTTTATACGTACTTAGAAATGCTGCGTAAAGGAGTGAAAACAAATGGAGATAGAAAAAGATGTGAAAATCCCTATGCGAGATGGCGTCCATTTGGCAGCCGATATCTATCGACCAGAGGGGACGGACGAAAAAGTACCTGCTTTACTTGCACTAAGCCCATATGGGAAGGAATTACAGTCCCAATCATTGACAATGACTCCGCAAAAACGTCCAAGCGTTCTTTGGAATGGGGTTATCGAAGCTGGGGATATCCGTGAGGTCGTGGATCATGGCTATGCGCATGTTATTGCGGATGTTCGAGGTACAGGTTTCTCGGAAGGTCAGTTGATTGGCAATTACGACAGTGGCGGCCATGGAGAGGGTAAGGATATTTACGATGCAGTAGAATGGTTGGCAGAACAACCCTGGTGTGACGGTAATATTGGAATGATTGGCATATCTTACTTTGCTACTGTTCAATTATTGGGCGCAGCAGAGAACCCGCCACATTTAAAAGCAATCTTCGCCAATGGCGGACACTTTGATCTATATGAGCTTGCCTATCATGGCGGCATCCTATGGCTAATGCCACGTGCATCTCGTGAAGGCCGCGGGGGTGACAGTGGTGTAGCTGTCCGTAATGTAAAAGGTAAGAGTGAAGAGGTATATAGCCCTGAAGAGTATCAGGAGAAAATTAAGGAACGATTAAAGGATCCGGATATAGCTAATTGGTCGGATTTTGTTCATCTATTAAATTATCCTAACCGACATGAATTATGGATGGACTTCCTCCTCAATCCATTGAATGGGAAATTTTATGAAGAAGGTAGCCCATTGGCAGTTGCAGATAAAGTAAACATTCCTGCATACTTCCAGGTGAAATGGGGCCGTGGCTGGACTGTTGATGGGACGATTGAAGCATTTAATCGCGTGAAGGGAGTCAAAAAGCTAGACCTACAACCGTATCCACCAATGCAGACAAGGCCTTTCGATGAGTCACATGAAGAAATGTTCCGCTGGTATGATTATTGGTTAAAAGGAATCGATAACGGAATTATGGACGAAGACCCAATCCAGATGTTCGTTGAAGGGGAAAGAAAATGGCGCAGCGAAAAAGAATGGCCGTTACCAAACACAGAATATAAGAACTTTTACCTTCGCCCGCGTCATAAAATTGAGGTTACGCCGGAACCACTTGGTGCTGAGAATGTTCCACCAGACGGATTCTATCAGGCACCATATACAGTAACAAATGATACACACTCCGTGACATGGAGTACGGATGCATTCCTTGAAGATATTGAAATGACTGGATCAGGAGCATTATATGTACATGTTGAAATTGATACGGATGATACCAATTTAATTGCGAAGCTTTATGATGTAGATCCACACGGTAAGCGTAAACCAGTAACAACAGGCTATTTGAAAGCTTCTCACCGAGAATTGGATAAATCCAAATCAAAACGCTGGGCGCCGTATCATCCTCATACAAGGGCAGAACCTGTACAAGCTGGTGAAGTAATTGAATATGCAATCAAACTTTATCCATTCTCTAATGTATTCAAGGCTGGTCATAAAATGGAGCTTGTGCTTTCAAATAACGAACAAATTAATGATTCCAGTGCACAGCTGCTTCCACCGGACAGCTATCACTTACCGTGTGGAAGAGCTACAACGCATAAGATTTATCGTGATAAGGACCATCAATCACACTTAGTTCTTCCTGTTATTCCAAAAAGTAAATAAGACACTTTGATAGTCTTCCATCGCAGGGTAAGAGAGTAAATAAGAAAGAAAAAAGGAGTGATCACTAGTGGCAGAGGGATTGCGTGTGATCCCAATTGGCTGTGAGTTCGGCCGGACAATAGCATACACCTACTATATTGATGCACCGGAACCAGTCCTGATTGATACAGGGATAGCTTCATCCCCTTCCGAGAAGATTGTGCCTGAACTTGCAAAGTATGGAATTGATATAGCGGATATACGCTGGATTTTGTTAACTCATGGACATGCTGACCATATCGGGGGAGTAAAGGAAATATGGGAAAGAACAGGAAAAAAAGCGAATATCGTTATACCGAAAAAAGAAGCGGAACTGATTCATAATCGTCAAGCACATCTTGAAGCACATGACCAGCTGCAGGGGAAATATCTCGACGAGCAGACAAGAGAGGAACACAAGAAAATTCTGATGCATGTGATCGGGGAGGAAATTAAACCGACGCACGAAGTAGAACCAGGTGATCAGTTGTCATTTGGCGGCAATGTTAAAATGAGCGTTCTCTCTACACCCGGCCACTCACTCGGCTCTGTAACCTTCTTACTGGAAGAAACGAAATGGGCTTTTGCTGCGGATGCTGTTCAAATCTACGGTGGGGCAGCTGGTGGTTTCCCCACTATAGAAGACGCTACACTTTATAGAGAAAGCGTGAAGTATCTCCTAGAAGAAGTGAAGCCAAATCGATTGTATTTAGGACATCATTTTCTAAATGCGCATGGAGAAACTGTGGAAGCGCAATTAGCTGGTGAAGAAGTAACGAAAGCATTACGGGAAAGCCTTGAAATGGATGAAAAACTAATTGATATCGCACAACGTCATCGTATAGATGAAAAACGCCCGGGGGAGGGTGAGGGCCTTTATGCCCCGTTCGAATCTGTCGCTGATGAACTAGGATATAAAGGTGATCCGAGGGGGTTACCATCCGCATTCTTTGTTACCCTTAATGGTTATCTAGGAAGCCTAACGAAAGGAGGAAAATAGAATGATTCAAAAGAAATATGAAAACAGTGCAAAAGCTGTCGCAGATATTGAGAATGGTTCCACTGTTCTTGTAGGAGGATTTGGTGGAAGTGGTTTACCAACAGAGCTGATTACAGCTTTGATGGAACAGGGGGCGAAAAACTTAACAGTTGTTTCCAACAATATCGGAGCAGTCAGCGATGGAGTAGCGAAACTGATTAGTAACGGTCAAGTAAGTAAAATAATCTGTTCTTTCCCAGTCGGCCCACATGCCGAAGAACTTGTCCAGCTTCTTGAATCAGGGAGGATTGAACTGGAATTGGTTCCTCAGGGAACACTGGCAGAGCGTATCCGTGCGGGCGGTGCTGGAGTTGGAGCTTTCTATACGCCGACAGGTGTGGAGACTGAACTCGGGGAAGGAAAAGAAGTTCGTGAAATTAATGGTAAAAAGCACCTGTTGGAATACGCGATTACAGGGGACTATGCATTAATCAAAGCTAATAAAGCGGATCGCTGGGGCAATCTTGTTTATAACAAGGCTCAACGCAATTTCAACCCCGTCATGGCCAGCGCTGCAACGATTACGATTGCCGAAGTGGAGGAGATTGTCGAAGTGGGAGAAATTAGTGCTGAAGAAATTGTTTCTCCAAGTATTTATGTTCACCGTCTGATTACGGTTGATACCAAGGAAGAAAGGAGAGTGGCGGGTAATGAGTAAAAGTTACAAAGAGCTACAGGGTTGGAAAATGCCAGAGGTCGCAGTCCGTTTGTCTGAAGACATTGAAGAAGGTTGGTTTGTCAACCTTGGAATTGGTATTCCAACTATTGTAGCCGATGGGATTCCGGAAGGGAAGGAGGTTATTCTTCATAGTGAAAACGGAATTCTTGGTATTGGAGAAAAAGCTGAGGAGGGGGGAGAAGACCCAGACCTTGTAAACGCAGGAAAAGAACCTATTACATTGCTTCCAGGAGGGGGATTTTTTTCACAGGCTGAATCCTTTGCTATGATACGTGGAGGACATCTGGATGCTGCGGTACTTGGAGCCTATCAGGTATCCATGAATGGAGATGTGGCCAGTTGGAAATTGCCTGGAGCGTCCTTGGGACGTGTAGGTGGAGCAATGGATTTAGTAGTCGGAAGTAAGCGTGTCTTCATTATTATGAAACACTGTACTAGAGAAGGCGAAGCTAAAATTGTTGAAGAGTGCTCATTTCCATTAACCGGAGCAAATTGTGTGGATCGTATTTATACGGATTTAGCAGTAATTGATGTTACAAATAAGGGTCTCGTCGTACGAGAACTGGCCCCCGGTATAGAGTTTGAAGATGTACAGGCCTTAACAGCAGCTCCCCTTCAAAAAAGTGATATCATATCAACTAGACATACAGAATATTCAGGAGGGTGATTTAAATGACTACCACTGCACAGAATATTGACCGATCTTCTTCTGTTCCGCTCTATAAACAAATAAAAGAAATATTGATTGCGGAAATACGAGAAGGTAAACTCGATCCGGACCGTCCAATTAGTACAGAAGAGGAGCTTGTTCGCCGCTTCCGTGTGAGTCGGGCACCAGTTAGGCAGGCATTAAAGGATTTAGCTAATGAGGGGTATGTGTACCGGGAACGAGCGAAGGGCACCTTTCCGGTAAGAGACCTTCCTATACGTCCCCCTGGTCTCGAACTTGGAGGGCTCGTCGAATATCTTCGGAAACAGGGGATGGAATCTGAATCTCGTGTTTTAAATGTCGAGCATGTTGCCCCCCCCAAGAAGGTGCGTGACCTCCTTGATCTTGAGCCGTCTGAGAAGGTTTTGGAAGTCTCACGGGTAATCTACGTCCGTAACAAGCCGATTATTGGAACACAAACCTACCTGCGTGTTCCGGAGACATTTCAACCGAGCAAACAGGAACTCGAGAAGGCCGGAAGTGTTTTCGTCCTTCTGGAACGCGATGAGGGTATCTACCTGTCCAGAGGCGAGCAGCAAATTTGGGCAACAGGGGCGGATATTGATGAGGCCCGTACGCTCAATGTCAGTGTCGGAGACCCTGTTCTCCTATCGGAAACCCTGATGTACACACGTAGTCATCGGCTTATCGGGTGGAGGCGTGGTGTTCACTTAGCTGATGAATACAAGTATTCTTTTACAGTGAGCCGGTGAAATCAGCTATCTTATGAAGTGCGGAGATTTTCGCACTTCAGTAAACACCTTGTGGTAAGCGGTTTCAATATGCATCTTTCTTCGGGCTTGGCAACAATATGACTATTCTTTTACTAATGGTTGCATGTACGATGGAGTTCAACATATTTCATACTCCTTTGTATCGCAATTACCCATCCTTTATACCTTCCTGAGTAGGAAGGATGGGGGCAATTGTGGGGCCGACTTTCGGGGGAATACTCCTAGTACTTAATCTACCAGCTAAGATGATTTTATTTCATTTGCAATTCCAGGTATTATAGCGGCCATTGCATTTTCGTTTGTTCCCTTGAGTAAAAAATCGGTCGAGATAAAGAAGATATAACTGATGAATTGGAAATGAGAGAGACTGCTAATAATGGATAGTCACTTGACTTTGCAAAAAGGATTTACGTACACAATAATTTTTCGGAATCTTTGCCAATAAGGGAATAGTGTATATATTCTATCTTCTTTAATTTAATTGGCAAAAGTTAATTAATAAAACATAAAACTTAGGAGGGGAAGATTTATGAGTCTGAAAGGCAAAAATAATTCTGAATTAAAAGTTGCTATTATCGGGGGAGGTTTCGGTGGCGCAGCAGCTGCAGTTGCCCTAAGAAGTGTAGGAATCAAAGCTGATCTGTATGAACAAGCGCCAGTCATTGGAGAAGTTGGTGCGGGCATAGGTATGCGCCCGCCAACCGTAGAGTTTTTTAAGGATTGGGGAATTTATGACGCTATGGTGAGTAAGAGTTCCGTAAGTGAGTATATGGAAGTAGTGACAGGAAAGGGGGAGGTTGTGTTCAGGGAAAGATGGCCACAATTAACGGATGAACCAAATGCAAGGTGGTCGAGATTAATTCATCGAGCAGACTTCATTGGAACTTTTTTGGAACATCTACCAACAGAATCCATCCACTTGGATCATAAATGTAAGTCGGTCATTGATTATGGAGATTATGCAGTAGTTCAATTTGAAGGCGATAAAACAATTGAAGCTGATTTAGTCATTGCCGCAGATGGAATTCGCTCCAATATCCGTTCGAAGTTTTTCAGTGATGCAGAGCCTGTTTACTCTGGAACCCATGCCTACCGGGCCGTGATAGATAAAGAAGATTCATTTGATATTGCCCCTGACAATACATTTAGAGTTTGGGTGGAAGGTGATGTGAATGTATATGTATTACCATTGCATCATAGAAATCAAATTTCATTTGATGTAACTGTTCCATCTGATGATTCCTCATGGGCCCCAGAAGTAGAAACCAAAGATATCGTAAAACATCTAACGAACTTCGATCCGAGAATTCAGAAAGTAGCAGAAAGAATTAATGACTATACATGCCGAGCACTGTATGATATTGATCCAGTCGAGCGTTGGACTTCGAACTCAATTGCCTTGCTTGGCGATGCTGCCCATGCCATGCTCCACCATCAAGGGCAAGGTGCAAATCAGGCGATACAAGATGCAGGAGCTTTGGCTGAAGCATTACGTGATGCGGATACAATTCCACAAGCTCTGCAGAGGTACCAGGCTCGTAGAAAACCAGTAACAGATAAATATCAGGAATTATCTCGTCTAAACCCATCTGAAGAGAATCAAACTGCTTTTCCAGAAAAAGAAACATTTGAAAGAGTAGCAGAGTAAGGAGTATTGATCAATATCATTCTTTTTCACAACAAATAATTGACCAATACCGGTAAAATATGTAATTAGGAAAAATCATTTGCCTACATTTGGCTGTAACAAAAAGGAGGATCATTGTAAATGGCGCTACATCCCGAGATAAAGAAAGCTTTTGAGTCGATGCCCAAGTCGGATGAACCATTAAAAATTATTCCAGAAGAACAAAGGAAATTCATGAATGAACCGGTTTTACCACTGGAAAAGCGTGTGCAAGTCCATGCGGTGGAGGATAGAACTGTTCCAACATTCGAAGCAGATATACCTGTACGAATTTATACACCAAAGGATAAAGGATCCTATCCCATCCTAATGTATTTTCATGGGGGAGCATTTTTCTCAGGCAACTTAGAAAGTCACGATGAAATTGTTCGTCCGATAGCCATGGAATCCGGTTATAAGGTGATTTCAGTGGATTACCGTCTTGCACCTGAACACCCATATCCGGCTGCATTAGAAGATTGCTATAATGTGACCAAGTGGGTTGCAGAGCATAAGGAAGAATTGAATTGGGACGGCGAGCATCTTGCGGTTGCTGGTGATAGCTCAGGGGGGAATTTAGCTGCAGCAATATCCTTGATGGCTCGTGATAGAAAAGAATTTACTATTACAAACCAAGTATTATACTATCCATCCTTAGACCTTGACTTTATAGATGAATCTCGTTATCCATCACTGACTGAAAACAGTAAGGGATATGGTTTAGAAACGGATGCTTTACCTGAATTTAATTCTTTCTATCTATCTGGGGGAGCGGATCCCAATGATCCGCTAGTTTCACCGATCAAAGAGGAAAACTTGAAGAACCTTCCGCCCGCATTGGTGATTACAGCAGAACATGACCCACTTCGCGATGAGGGTGAGTTGTTTGCTGACAACTTAAGGAAATCTGGGGTACATGTAGAGACAAAAAGATATAAAGGTGCTGTTCACGGCTTTTTAGGTAAATGGACCCATTTAGATGAATATAAAGATGTTTACCAGCGAACTGGTGAGTTTTTGAAATAAGAGATATTGCTTGAATCAATACAGAGGTCCAAAAGTTTAGGGATCCTCTTGAAGAACTAAATTCCACTGTTTGTATTGAATATTGGCTCCAAGGAGATTTTTACAATCCAGTTTCTACTGATATTGTAAATCATATGGCGACTATACTATAGTTGCAAAAGACTGCCGAGAAACCCTCGGCAGTCTATTTAACTATCAAATGGCTCTAACATAATAGCAGTGATTCTATCTTAGGTAAGGAAATGATTCACTCTAATTTATCTAAATATTTTGATATGTGGAAATGAGAAAGGGAGGCGAAATGATAAATATGACACGGATCACTTTAGTATTTACTATGGTATTGTCAGTTCTAGTCATCATAGGATGCACATCAGAAAGCTCCTTAGGCGAAGCAGAAGAGCAGGTTGAGCGGGAAGAAGTTTCTGGGGAAGAAACTAAAGAATTAAATAACGATGGAGTGGACGAAGAAGCTGATAGTGCCAGTAATCCAGAAGAAACCCAGGATATACCAGATGGTTTTAGAGTGACTGCAATTGGAGCAGGATCGCCTACTACTTATAATACAAAATCCTGGCCAGCTACTCTCGTTCAGTATCAGGACAAATATTTTTTAGTTGATTGTGGCGGTGGATGTACGAATGGGATAGCAAAAGCTGGTGTAAGGCCATCCGATATAGATAATATCTTATTTTCTCATCATCATGCCGACCATAATTCTGATTTTCTAACCATTCTAATAGCCGGATGGGCAACAGATAGTCCAAGGCCAAAATTAAACTTAGTTGGAACTGAAGGTACAAAAGCAGTATATGATTTTGCAATTGATTTTTATAAAGAAGATATCCAATATCGCATTGATGCCGGTTTTACAACCCCACAGGGAATCATCGATAATGTGGAATTGAAAGAAGTGGAGGGTGGAGAACAATTTGAACTGGATGGAGTCAAAATTTCTACGATTGAAGTACCACACTCTATTAAAACCGTAGCTTATAAATTTGAGGCTGGTGGAAAGTCAGTAGTGATCACTGGAGATACAGAATTCAGTGAAGATCTTATTGAATTCTCAAAAGATACGGATTTAGTGGTTATGGATGGAATGTTGACGGAAGTAAAAGAAGATGACCCTTCTTATAGTATGTTTCAAAAGCTGAAACCTAATTTATCAAGGGCACATATGACGTTAGAGGAAATTGGAAAAACAGCAGCAGAAGGAAATTATAAACAAATGGTGCTAACCCATTTGTTTAATGGAGAAATGGATAAAGAACTTACAACAGAAGTGTTAAGGAAACAGGGGTATGAAGGGGAAGTGATTATTGCAGAATCTCTAAAAGCCTATGAAGTCGATTAATTTAAAGGCTGTCAGTGTAAGTTGATATTAGGTGATGGTAAGGCTTAGAAAACAGACATTATTAAAAATAACACTTATAGAGCTTAGTCTCCGCAGAAATTTTGTAATATTGGTAACATTCCGTAGGCAGTTAACATTGGTCACCTAAAAATCTCCTAATAATAGGGGATAAATTTGAAAGGGTGTTTAATATGGGAGAAGGAAAATTTTGGAACTATGAGAATAAAATTGTTACGCTCTTTTTCTTCTCAGTTGGATTTGTATTTTTTGATCGACTGGCTATCAACTATCTTATTCCTTTTATGCAAAACGATTTTAGTCTGACCAATACTCAAATCGGTTTAATTGGATCGGCCTTAGCCATCACTTGGGCAATCTCTGGACCGTTGGTAGGTTATCTATCTGACAAGGTTAATGCCAAAAGAAATATTTTGATCATCTCCATTTTGCTATTTTCTGTTGTATCCCTTATGCATGGACTGGTCGCAACATTTGGGTTATTACTTGTATTGCGTTTACTAATGGGTTTACTAGAAGGTCCTATTATACCTATTACACAATCCGTTCTAGCGGTTGAATCATCCGAAAAACGCCGGGGTTTCAATTTGGGATTCTCGATGAATACAGCTCAAGGTGTATTCGGGGGATTTTTAGCCCCGCTAATCATTGTTGCGTTGGCTAACGCTTTTGATTGGCGTACTGCGTTTTACTTAACGATTATTCCAGGGCTTATCTTAGCTTTCTTTATTTGGAGATATATGAAGGAGCCGAAAACAGATGATAAAACTGTCATTTCCCCTGCTGCGGAAGGGCAAAAAATGGGCATCAAACAAGTCATGGGTAACAGAAATATCTTGTTATCCATCATAATTTTTAGTTGTTTTATGGTTTATTTGATGTCTTTTCAGATTTTCGGGCCTGTCTTTCTTGTCAACGGGAAAGGCTTATCAGAAAGTGCAATGAGTATAGTAATGGCTGGATTCGGTGCGGGAACCGCCATTTTAGGATTTGTTGTCCCAGCTATTTCTGACCGTATTGGTCGTAAGCCGGCAACACTTATTTTTGGGTTTCTCTCCCTATTTTCTCCGATTGTCGTGTTAATGTTCGATTCAGTAGCATTGATGTCTGTATTAGTGTTTATATTTTCAGCAGGGATGGGTGTAGGTGGTTTAGCAATGTCTGTTATCCCAACAGAATCCGTTCCAGCACAATATGGTGGATTTGCGGTAGGAATAACGATTGGTATAGGGGAAATCTTTGGCGGGGTTCTCAACCCTGTATTTAGTGGAATGGCTGCGGATGCTTGGGGGCTTGCTGCACCACTAATGATTGCCTCATCGGCAGCATTTACCGGCTTTTTATTCTCTCTATTTCTAAGAGAAACAGCACCAGCTAAGCTTCGAGCAAACAAAGAAAAAGTAGAAAAGCTAGCATAATATCCAGCTGGATAAGGGTAAAGAGGTATACCAACACCTGCTTTGGTATACCTTTTTAATGTTTTACTGCATTAAAATTCCATTGATATTTCTGCTTGCATTTGTTGTAGATATCGGCTAAGTGGGTCATCAATTGTTCGAGGAATATCTGAAGAGAATCCCGCAACCGTGATGATCCCAATTAACTCCATGGAATAGTCCATAATCGGAATAGAAACGGAGGACGCTTCAGCTATTAAAGGTGCTCTTGCAAAAGCAATTTTCTCCTTGCGTATCCTTTGAATTTCCTCTGTATCTTGAATGATCGAAGAAGCGTAATTCACTCTCCACTTTTTTGATTTCTGACTATCTGCGAATAGATAAAATATCTTTCCAGACGAAGAATTCGGCGGAAGTAATGTTCCAATTTCCGCACCAATATTCAATATTTGATTGGAACGATTAATTTTGGCAATGACTGGTCCGTTATAAGTTGGTACAGAAAATAGTGCGGAATTTTTCGTGTGTTCGCTGATAGATCGTAAATATGGTGTGATCATTGCTAGTATATCCTGGTTGCCCATGGCTGTCATACCGTATTTGATCAACTTGGATCCCAGGTAATACAATCCAGTATTCGAATCCCGGTAAATCCAATCATCTTGAATTAAGGTATTGATATATTTATATAAATTACTTTTGGTAATAGTTGTCTTTTCTTGGATTTCAGTGATCTTCAATGGCCTCTTCTCTTGAGCTAAGACATCTAAAATCGACATTCCAATTCTTAGAGATTGAATCGTATCCCTGCTTTTTTTCTCCATATTTATTTCTCCTCTTATTCTTTTAATTATTATTTTCTATAATTTTAATATTTTATTGGGAAAATTGATAGGCCTGCTATTCAGCAGTGAATATATCACGGGTTTCTCAGTAGTTTCTTCAATTACAAAACAGCCAAAATTCCAGGTGAAGCCTTATTTCTTCTAGATAATTTATTAGGCAAATTAATTATTTCTGACAATTTGCACATTGACATTAGTTTATATTCTGACCTATAATATTATATATAATATAACTGTGTATCACAATAGTGGAATTAATAAAAGTTAAGGTAGGTGATTTTACTGTAAAAATAATGGAGGATTTACAACTTAGTGAGTGTAGAAAGGGACATAAACGGGGTTCAGACAAAACCTAAATTCTTAAAAACAAAAGGGAGAATTCGATGAGACTTATTACATTTACTGTAGATGGTTATTCAAGAGTCGGAGCAATTGTTGAAGAGAATAAAGTAGTAGATCTTAATCATGCATATCAAGCCCAATTGCAAAGGGAAGGAAAATATCGCTATGAGCAAATTGCAGAGGCTTTTGTTCCGTCTAAAATGGAAGCGTTTTTACAAGGTGGGAATGAAAGTATCGATATAGCCCGGAAAGCCGTTGATTTTGCATTAGGAAATCAAACTTCCTCTGAGCACAAATTAGTTTATAGCAAAAACGAAGTAAAAGTGGAAGCCCCATTATCTAAACCTGGAAAAATGATTTGTGTGGGCCATAATTATCGGGAACATATTTTGGAAATGGGCCGGGAGTTGCCATCCAATCCCGTAGTTTTTGCCAAATTTGCAAACACTATAGTCGGTCCCGAAGATGATATTCCGCACTACCCGATATCTGAACAACTGGATTATGAAGCGGAATTTGCTTTTGTAGTGGGAAGTCAGGCTCGTAATGTTTCAGAGGATGATGCATTGGATTATGTGGCTGGTTATACGATCGTAAACGATGTCACTTATCGGGATATTCAACGGCGTACCCTTCAATGGCTACAAGGGAAAGCAGTGGAAGGCAGTGCTCCAATGGGTCCGTGGCTAGTTACTTCTGATGAACTAACTGATCCTTCCGGCTTAGAAATTGTGCTTACGGTAAACGGGGAAGAACGCCAACGTTCGAATACGAGAAATTTAGTATTTACCGTTCAAAAGCTTGTTGCTTTCCTATCTAACCTAATGACGCTAGAGCCTGGTGATATTGTTCTTACGGGCACTCCAGGCGGTGTAGGTTTCGCACGTGATCCACAAGTATTCTTGAAAGACGGAGACGTTGTCAAAATTGAAGTGGACAATGTTGGAACACTTGAAAATAAAGTAGCATTGCAAAAAGGAGTAGAAGCATAAAAATGGCAAATTCAAAGGCAGAGAGTTATATCGAATCTATTAACAGTTCACTAGATAAAATTGTGGCTACTGTCAATGATTTATCCGAAGACACGATCCGCTGGAAACCATCGGAAGAGGAATGGTCTATTTTACAAATCTTATCTCATGTATGGGAATCTACGAATTACTGGTTAGGAGAGTTAGAGACGATCCTCGAAACTCCAGGTTCTGAATGGGGGAGAGGATTACAAAATCCAAAACGATTAGCAGCAGTTGAAAAACCAGAAGAATTAAAAGTTGACGAGGCTATTACGGTAGTGGAAGAACTCAAAGAAAAGGTAACAAATCGAATATCAAAAGTAAGGGACGATAGGTTAAAAGAAGAAAACCCCCACCGGAACTTTGAAAAATTTGGAAACCAGCCAGTATCCTTCTTAATCGAACATTTTTTAGTAGAACATATTGAAGGACACTACGGGCAAATACAACGCAACCTCAGCAAGTTAAGCAGCAAAAGTGCTAATTAAAAGTGAGAGATTAGATACTTAACTGTATCGCGAAAGAAGGCGGCTTAAGATGCTTGTTGGCCTCCGTCCCGGACAAACGGGATTTCTGCGGACAACTTCCTCGATAGAAATGCTTTCCTTGAAAGTAATTTTAGCGGGAGGTGTAAGCTAAGTTATTCTCCGGGACGGTAGATTGAGGCCGGCATATGTACCGTATAACTGCAATGCTTTTACAAGCGAAGGTTTTCGAAAAAAGCCTAAATAAAAAGGAGTTTTTCTAATGGTTGAAAAGGCAAATTTTCTTCAAGACAAAGATGTAAGGGATTTCACTAAGGACATTCAGCAGTATAACCTTGGACCATTATGGGAAGCAATTCCAGAAGTAATGAATAAAAACCCAGAACCTCATGCAAATGCTTACTTATGGTCAAGTGAACTAATCGAAAAGAAACTAATGGAAGCAGCAGAAATCTTCACCCCGGAACGGGGAGGAGAACGTCGGGCCATTTATTTCCAAAACCCTGGCTTAACCTATCGTAATCCATGGGGCCATGTTTCCACTACACAGACATTATATGCTGCTGTTCAAATGCTTTTACCTGGTGAAGAAGCGCCGTCCCATCGACATACACAAAGTGCTCTCCGTTTTATTACAGAAGGAGAAGGCGCTTATACCATTGTACAAGGGGAACGGATTTTTATGGAAGAAGGAGATTTCCTCACCACTCCTAAAAATCTATGGCATGGTCATGGACACCTAGGTGACAAGCGAATGATTTGGATGGATGCGTTGGATATCCCGACGATTTACAATATTGGCGGAACGTTTTTTGAGCCATATGAAGCAGGATTGCAACAACCAAATGTTCCGGATAACTTCTCTGAAAAAAGGTATAGAGGTGGAATGGTTCGTCCGGTTGGAGATGAAAAATTCGATGTTGCACCATTAGCAAACTATAAATGGAGCCGTACGCTGGATGCAATTAACGGGCTAATGGAATTTCCTCCAGATCCAAACCATGGATATGCAGTAGATTATATTAACCCAACAACTGGGAAATCTGCCAACCCAACGATGGGTACACGAATGCAGTTTCTTCCAAAGGACTTTGGTACGAAAGCACTGCGTCATACACATTCAACCATTTATCATGCGTATAAAGGATCTGGCTATACGATTATTAATGGCGTCAGGTTCGATTGGAAAGCTGGCGACTATTTCGTAGTGCCAAACTGGGCATGGTATGAGCATATACCAGCTGAAGATTCTTACCTTTTTTCTGTAAATGATATTCCTATAATGAATCGGTTTGAACTAGAAAGAGAAGAAAAGTATGAGAAAAACAACGGCCACCAAACGGTAACTGGAGAATTTGAACCGGACTTTAGATGAGGCTTCCAGGGGAAATATATATGCTTTGTTTTCCAACTATTACACACTCAAGGGGAGGAAAGAAAATGATAAACAGTAAAGAAAATCCGATCATCGTTGTTGGTGGAGGAATTGGTGGCTTAGCAACCGCACTTGGCCTCGCACAAGCCGATAGATATGTAAAAGTACTGGAACAAGCTCCAGAATTTGGCGAGGTAGGAGCGGGAATTCAGCTTGCAGCGAATGCAACAAATGTTTTACAAAAATTAGGGGTAATGGATAAAGTCAGTGAAGTTTCTGTTTTTCCAAAACGCTTGGTTTTAATGGATGCGTTTACAGGTGAGGAACTATCCGCATTGAATATCGATGAATTATATAGAGAAAGGTATGGTGCGCCGTATGTTGTACTGCATCGTACCGATCTTCAAAAAACACTTATTGATGCATGTGAAAACCATCCGAAAATAGAACTACTGACAAACCAAGAAATTACCAATGCTGAAAATAATGATGACTCTGTACAAGTATTTACGGCGGCAGGTGAATCCTACACAGGCTCAGCGGTAATTGGCGCTGACGGATTGTGGTCAAAGACACGTAAACTATTTGTCGACGACCAACCAGTATGCTCTGAATATGTAGCCTATCGGGGAGCAATTCCAATGGAAGAAGTAGCAAATGCGAATGTTGGGGATCCAGAAGATGTTTATATGTTTATTGGCCCAAACATGCATGTCGTTCAATATCCGGTAAGACGTGGGGAGTTATATAATCAGGTTGTCGTGTTCAAGAGCAGCCAATACAGAAAAGAAATTGAACATACAGACCAGTGGGGAACACCAGAAGAAATGGACGAAGTATTCAAAGATACATGTGACCGAGTGAAAACAGCTATTTCTTATATTTCCAGGCAGAAAAGATGGCCAATGTACGATAGGGATCCAATCGAGAATTGGACACAAGGAAATATTACCTTAATGGGAGATGCTGCACATCCGATGCTTCAATATTTGGCACAGGGGGCTTGCCAAGCATTAGAAGATGCAGGATACCTAGCGGATGTTGTTAGACAGCACGGCGATAACTACAGTGAAGCATTTAGAAAATATCAAAAAGAACGTCAGCCACGAACTGCTTATGTACAGACCAGTGCAAGAAAATGGGGAGAAATTATCCATGCTACTGATCCTATTATGACACTGCTGCGTAATAAGATTTTAGAAAATCGAACAGATAAAGATTACAAATATGTTGATCAGTACCATGGCTATAATAAAGTATTGGAAAAGGTTAATTAAAGGTGAATATTAGACAAAAAACAATAGAGGAGATTTCCTTTATTGTTTTTTGCCAGATATTTTTCATGATAGGAGGAAGTTTATGAAAGTTTCTAGGCTAAGAAAAGGATTGATTTGTAGTCTTTTTGTCTCTATTATTCTGCTATTGACAGCATGTGGGGGAAGCGAGACGAGTGGGTCGGGTGGTGCCAGTGAGGATGGAACATATACTTTTAAGGTTTCCCACGTTGTACAGGAATCTCATATATGGCACAAAACGGCTGAAAAGTTTGATGGGGAATTACAGGCTGCCTCAGATGGCAGAATGTCTTTAGAAATTTATCCTGCATCACAATTGGGACTGGAGCAGGACATGGTACAACAGATGGAATCTGGATCTATTGACTTTGGTTTTCTTACAAACGCTTACATGAGTACGAGGGAAGATTCTCTTAATGCATGGTTTATGCCATTCCTATTCAGTGATTTAGCAGAAGCAGCAGAAATGAGAAACTCGGAGGAAGCAAGGGAAATGCTCGCATCCTTAGAATCTCAAGGTTTAGTAGGACTTGATTTCGGATTTGCTGGGAATCGTCATATTCTATTAAAAGAAGGTTTTGTGCAATCACCGGAAGATATTAAAGGGAAAAAGGTTCGAATAATTGGCAGTCCAGCATTCCAAAGTTTCTGGGACAAAACTTCTGCTGGCCCTACTGCAATGCCCTTATCTGAGGTTTACACATCTCTGCAAACAGGTGTCATTGATGGGATGGATATTGACTTGGATGCATTGGTCACTGAAAAATACTATGAAAACGCTGAGTATTTAACATTAACCAATCATGCAACATTCCCTACGGTGATTGCAATGAGTAAACAGGTCTTTGACGGCTTATCTGACGAAGATCAAGAAATTATTCAAACATCACTGGAGAAGGCTGTTGATTGGGGAGTAGAAGAAGCAATCCAGCGGGAGGAAACGAATTTAGAAAAGTTGAAAGAAGAAGGTGTACTGGTAAAGGAACTTGATGGGTCTGCTTTTGAAGATGTTTCAAACGAGGTTCGTGACGAGTTCTCTGCTGAGTCTGAGATTATTAAAAACTTTATAGAAACTGCAGAGTAATAGTTTAGATAACGTAATAGTGGCTTCTAATTATCTCCTTAGAAGCTGCTATTCCAGTTAAAGGAGTGATCGCATGAAATTTATCGAGAATGTAAGTGAACTGGTATATAAAATAGAGAAGGGTATAGTAGCCTTTTTGTGTTCTATTATCCTTATTTCCTTAACATTGGGAGTAATTTTTCGGTACGTTCTAAGTGCACCATTAACATGGCCAAATGAAACGGCTATTTTTTCGCTTGCATGGCTGACTTTTGTTGGTGGGAGTATGACCATTAAAACGTCAACTGCACCAACAATTGACATCATAGTGGAAAATTTACGTGGTAGACTAAAACATGTAATTAATGTAATAGGATATCTTCTAATGTTTCTTTTTGTTTCCTACATTTTCTATCTATCCATCAATTGGTTAAGTTCCCCGAATATCTTAATTCAGCGATCCGGATCGATGGAATTGCCGATGATTATTCCGTATTTAAGCATACCTGTTAGTTTTCTCTTTATGTTAATACATGTTTTAGAGTTACTGCTTCATAGCATCTTTCCTAACAAGGAGGTAGAGTGATGGCCATTACAATTACCGCGTTTATCGTGCTTTTATTAATCAAAATACCGATTGCTTTAGTACTTGGGATGACAACGGTAATATACATCTGGGTTACAGGAAATATCGGTATCTTAACGACGCTTCCACAAAGGCTGTATTCTGGAATGGAAAACTACGGGTTATTGGCCATTCCATTATTTATGTTAGCAGGAGAATTAATGAATTCAGGTGGCCTGACGAAACGATTAGTAGGGTTTGCTCAGACCGTTGTTGGTCATTTTAGGGGAGGCCTGGCTTATGTAAACATCCTAGCCAACATGATGCTTGCTTCTATTATTGGTTCCGCGTCCGCCCAAATTGCGATGATGAGCAGAACCATGGTACCAGCTATGGAAAAAGAGGGATATTCCAGAGATTTTAGTACGGCTACTACGGCCTCCGCAGGGTTATTAGGACCGATTATCCCACCGAGTATGTTATTTATTATCTATGGTGTAGGGTCTGGAGTTTCTATTGGGGAGATGTTTTTAGCAGGTGTACTTCCGGGGATTCTGCTGTCATTAACATTTATTATCTTAATTGCATTGATTGGGATGAAACAAAAGTGGCCAACTCATGACAGAGCAAAGATTATGGAAGTCGCTAGAAGCTTTACTACTGTGATTCCCGCCTTACTCGTTCCTCTTATTATTATTGTAGGGGTCATCAGCGGAGCCTTTACACCAACCGAATCTGCAGCCATAGCTAGTGTGGTTGCCTTGATTAGCGGATTTTTCTTTTATCGGGAAATCAAGTTAAAGGACACCCCATCAATATTAGTAAATACTGCAAAAACTACTGCAATGATTACCTTATTAATTGCCATGGCTAATATTTTCGGATGGATGCTTTCCTTTGAACAAGTCCCCCAGACCATTGCCTCATGGATGGCATCCTTAACGGAAAATCCATTAATTTTTTTATTGCTAGTTAATTTATTTTTACTTTTTGTAGGAATGTTTATGGATGGAATTGCTGCACTCGTCATTTTAATCCCCATCTTTACCCCTTTACTAGTAACCTATGGAATAGATCCGATCCATTTTGGGGTAATTATGTGTATTAACCTAGCCGCAGGGTTACTGACTCCGCCGGTTGGTTCAGGTATTTACATTGCGTCATCCCTTGCTAATATATCAATCGGTCAATTAACACGGGCAATCTTACCGTTCCTATTGGTAACATATGTGGTCCTCGTCATTTTGACGTATGTACCTGATATTGTATTGTGGCTGCCAGCAGTAATTGGAGAATAAGAAGGATGGCCTAATAGATCGAAAATTATGGTATACATGTTGAATTGGAATAAGTTCTTACCAAAGCGAGAACTCTTACATTAACAAAGAGACGTTTCCTGAATAAGAGTATCTTGAATGGATATAAATCTGAACACAAGAGATAGAGTTTGTTGAAATTAGTGGTTAATTAAGTCAAAGTTAAAAGTTGTTAGTATTTTTTACTCCATCGATAATTGACGAATTAAATAAGCTGGAGAGATAGGTTGAATGGCCTTAATCATTGGAGAAACTCAAATGGTCATCCATTGTGAGAGTGAGGAATGAGAAGATCTGGTAGTGAAGTTATTAAATATAGGTATGGTATTACTCTTTGGAATAGGGATTACCTCTTTTATTTTTACGGGAGTTAATCCACCGGCACTGATCACATCTTTACAGTTCCAAGGATAAATGTCTCGTTAAAGATTTTATGTTTGTTTTATTAATCGCTACAATAGCATGCAGGTAATAGACAAACAAG
Organism: Virgibacillus sediminis; assembly: GCF_042643265.1. NCBI lineage: Bacteria > Bacillati > Bacillota > Bacilli > Caryophanales > Bacillaceae > Virgibacillus > Virgibacillus sediminis. The sequence goes on from NZ_JBHRRZ010000008.1 coordinate 78,718, forward strand.
CAAAACTTGTACATGTGTGAATGCCTTTTTTACATCTGTGTTCATTATGTTAGTGTTGGACTCAAAATATCTGAACAATTAATGAGGAGTATTTCAATGCAACAGGAAAACAATTTAAGTAAAGATGATGCAATCTTCTTTATGGATATGGTTGGATCTGTGAAAAGTCCTAATTTTGAAACTAGAATGAATGGGGTAAAACCATACTATAAAATCATAAAAGAGAGAGATTCCAATAAATTCAGGAGGTTTATTAGAATATATATAGCTTTGAGGCATATTTTATCTGAAAGAGAACAGGTAGTTTTAAATGAATTATATGGATTAATTAAAGAAGGTAGCCAATTAAAAACAGTAGGTGCATTATTAAATATAACACCTGAACGTGTAAGACAAATACGCAATCAGGCTGAGAGGAAAATAGTGAGGGAGGTTTTGAGGGTGGTAAAGGTCTCTAATTAACAAACCTACGCTAATAGTTGCTTAGATACCGATCGATTATTTTGACATCATCATAATATTCTGTTATTGTGCAGGTATAGTTATCAAGTGTACCTGTCATCCAACCGATGGAAGTCGTCATATCCTCATCATGAGAGGGAGATTCGACACAAAAGTATTTCTGTTAAAAGTGCTGAAGGAACACAGCAACATCTACCGGATGTGAAAAACGTCCAAAATAATGGTATTAAAACTCAAGATATTAAAAGTGGTGTATTGCACGAGCGATACGCTTTTTTTATTGCTTATAAAAGCCAGTTTACCTATGGGGTCAACTGGCTTTTTTTCATGTATATAAAAATCTCAGTGAAGGGAGTGATGGTATGACCTGACCGAGTTTTTGTCTGTCGCCATATCACACAAAATCTTATGAAGGAGTGGATGAAATCATGGAAAAAGCTATTCAATTCTCGAACAATGAAAAGTCGCTGATCTGGAACCGGTTTATTAAACCAGCCAACGGCACACAGGAAGAGGCCGAACATTTTCTTGAAGTCTGTGAGAACTTCGGGCTGAATCCACTGTTGGGGGATATCGTCTTTCAGCGCTATGAGACCAAACGTGGAGCCAAGACCCAGTTCATCACCACAAGGGACGGCCTTCTTCGTGTAGCCACCCGTCAGCCGGGGTATGTCGGACCGCCTAACGCTAACGTTGTTAAAGAAGGCGATCATTTTGAGTTTTTACCTTCTGAGGGGACGGTCAGACATCAATTCGGCACTAAGCGTGGGAAGATCCTGGGGGCATATGCGATCATGCAGCATAAGACCCACCACCCTGTAGCCGTCTTTGTTGACTTCGAGGAGTACTTCCAAGCTAACAGTGGAAGGCAAAACTCCCGGTATGGCAACCCCAACGTCTGGGACACCCTCCCGAGCGCCATGATTGTCAAGATAGCAGAAACTTTTGTATTGCGCCGGCAGTTTCCATTGGGAGGACTGCATACGCAGGAGGAAATCGGGCTGGATGAAGACATGCCAACAGAGGGTGCAGGCCAAACACCACAGAAACAGCAGGCATCCGAAATTCTGCAACCTGCTAAAGAAGTTCAACAGGAAGCTGAACAGTCGGAACCAGAAACACTCACTAATGAGGTGGCAATAAAATCATTTGATATCAAGACGACCTCCTCGGAAAAGAAGTATGGCCTGCTCATGGTTCAAAGCAAGGAGTCTGAGAAAAAATTCCAGGTATTGGTGAAGGATGAACAATTAATGGAATCCTTAAAACAGGTAACTGAAGGAGAAATACTAGAGTTGGAACTCTATGAGGAAAACAGTTTTTATTTCCTAAAAAATTATGCCAAAACAATTTCAAACCAAGAAGATGAAGATGAAAACGCAGAGGTGAGCCAAACCGGTCAGCCATCTGACCAGCCTGATGATCCTGCTCAAGAATCTGAGAGCGAACAGCAGGAGCCCTCAGCTCAGACAGAATCCGGTAATGCTTATAACGTTTTCATCCAAAACGTCACAATTGGTGAAAAAGCATCGGAGAAATTCGCGAAGATTGCCGGCGTTATTGATGGCAAAAATCAACTGATCCTTGCGCGTGGAAATGAAGCTGTTCAAAAAGCGGAGAGGTTGGAACAAGGAGCTGACGCCAGCCTCATCTTGAAAAAAGAGAATGGATTCCTTTTTCTGGTTGATGTTGTTCAGCCAGCCGAAAAAGCGGGGTGATCATCGTGCTGCCTAGCATTCTGGATGTGGCTCAGAAGTTTGGAATACAATTTGAAACAAGGAGTTACGGCAAAAAGGAAACCAGATGCAAATGCCCGTTTTGCGAGGAGGATGCCAACAAGCCGAAGAAATATTACCTTTCCTTGAACACAGTCGATAACGTTTACAAGTGTTGGTACTGCAAGACTTCCGGTGGAGTGCTGGATTTTGAAGTGCAACTCAGCGGCAAGCCTTATGACAAGGTGAAGGAACAGTACTTTGGTAAAAAGAAGAGAAAACTGCATCCGGCCTACCTGCTGAATCCCTATCAGCTGGACCGGATCGGTTGGAAGGAGTACAAAAGGAAATCGTTCCAAGATTTCTTGCAGAAACGGGAGCAGGTCATCAAAGATTGGAAGCAATACGTCCATGATGAAATGGTGGTGAACTATGCCCTATTCATCTGCATCGCTCATCTGGAAAATCAGGAGAAGCGCCAAGAGGAGTTATTGGAATGGTTGATACAAAGCTGTTGGGAGGCTTATATCCCAAATATGTACACACGGATCCAAGATGAATTTTTGAAACCGAGTGAAGCTGCTGCGGATTGGGCGAGAGAAGGAATCGAACTGGGACGGAGTGCATGGAGGGTCTGTCTGAAGACCATGGATTTTGAACTGGAGACATTGCTTCTGAACATCATGTTCATCCATTATGCAGCCCACATGGAAACTAAAAAAAGACACGTTCCGAAAGAGAAACGTGTCACACAAAAAGTTATTTAACTTGGTTTAGTCTACCAAGGTCAAAAACAAAAATCAAATCGAAGGGAAGTTTTATGAAATGAATAACGTTCAATTAATCGGTCGCATGACAAAAGATGTGGACATGAAATATACGCAGAACGGAAATGCTGTGGCAACATTTACACTGGCGGTGAACCGTCCATTCAAAAATAATCAAGGCAGTCAGGACGCGGATTTCATTCGTTGTCAGGTATGGAGGAAACCCGCGGAGAATACAGCACAATATTGCAGGAAAGGTTCTCAAGTAGGCGTGACCGGCCGCATTCAGACCCGTTCCTTTGAAGGACAGGATGGAAAGACGGTATTCATAACCGAAGTGGTTGCCGATCATGTTGAGTTTCTTGATACCCGTAACCAGAATGGACAGGGGAACCAATCCAACCCCAATAACCAGAGTCGTCCACAGAATAATCCATATCAATCCCAGGGCGTACCTGTGGATGTGAATGATGACGACCTGCCATTTTAAAATGATTGAAGAGTGAAGAGAGATGGAATCAAATCTGTCTCTCTTCTTTCATCTATACGTGAAAGGAGAAGGGAAAGATGATATTTTCATTCTCACGATTAAATCTGTACAGCCAATGTCCCTACCGTTTCTACAACAAGTATGTCTTAGGAAAAGAAGAGCCCGTGACAAAGCCGTTGGCTCTTGGAAAGGCGGTCCATCAGGCCATCGACGATATAATCAATGGTGCCAGCCATGAGGAGGCCGTTTTGAACGGGTATGCAGCCACAGGGTTTCATGAAGAACTGATGCATCAGGAGATTTCGGATCTAGTGGAACGCGCCCCAGTTCACCGGAATATGGGCAGAACGGAAGTGTATTTTAAACTCCCGCTATCTAAAAGCCATAACGCACCGGAAATTCAAGGCTATATTGATCTCTTGTCACCTGATGGAGCGATTACAGACTGGAAGACGAACAGGTCAATTTACGGAGTACAGGATAATAAGCAGTTAGCTTTATACGCTTGGGCAACTAGCCAAAAAACAGGCATAGATAGAGTAAAGGGAATCCTGTACTTCTTACGTTTTCGTATAGAGAAGGGAAGGATATTCAGCAAAGAGGAAATGGAAAAGGCGAGAAAATGGGCATTGGATACAGCCGACGAAATCAATGAGAGGCTGAATTTGTTGGAGATCATGCCTGAGGAGAGGGGAAAATTATTCCCGCCAAGACCATCACGCCAGTGTAGTCACTGCCCGTTTGCTAGTCAATGTGTGAAAAGATTATGATAATAAAATATACCAATGGAGGATAACCTTTAAATAGTATTTATGTAAAATTGAAAATCATATAGACTATTCATGGTAAGAGTTGGTAAAATATAGTTAATTAACTAATTAAGGGTGATAATATGGCTAAAATACCAGTCAAACCGATTCTTGGTGCAGTTAAATACTATGGGCCGAAAGCAAAAAATTTAGTTAAAGATAATTGGAGAGTTGCGGCTCCAGTTGTGCTACAAGGTGTTGAGTCCTTCAAAAAATATAATGAAAATAAACATCAGCAAGGGAAGGTTCCTTTTCGAAAGTTACGTTATGCTTATTATAATACTGAGGTACTACCAAATTTAAATAATAGAAAAAAGAGTGAGCTATTCCAATTTAAATTAGAAATAGAGCAATTTATTAAGCAGATTGAAGAGGAAGAGGAAAAAGAAGTTGCTGTTAAAAAAAGAATACATTCAAAACGAATAATAAAATGGAAAGATGTCCTAAAACAAATTGAAGATAAGATGGCTGTAAGTGATTACCAAGAGTATTTAAAAATATATAATAATATAGAATATGATAGTCAATATTTTGAGGACTATGAAGGGCTTATAAATAAATTTAAAACGCTTATTGAGAACAATGATAAGGATAAAATACACAGCTTTCTTCTTTTAAACACTAACAAAAGTTCTAACGAGATAAAAAAAGACTTTTTTTCTCTTTAATAATATATTAAAGTTATTTATTATATAGCAAGTTAGAGCAGGATAAGGGGATTCCTGCTGAGTCTAAATTGAATTGAATGGTTTATATTGACAATTTTAAACTATTTCAGTAAGCTATCAGTATATTATTAAGTATTCAACCTGCATCCTGTGCAGCAGTCGTCAGGCCTTCTTTAAGAAGGAGATTCGGCATAAAGCATCTCTGGCCTTTGGTTTTGGTGATAATAACACGTAAAAAGGCAGTATGTTATCGAACACGATAAATACACAATGAATATCATATCAAGATATCGTAAAAAGGAGTATTGCTACTTGCAATGCTTTTTTTCATGCGGATAAAAAAGTCGATTGATTCCTCCGGGGATTGGTCGGCTTTTTTTATATATAAAAATCAACTGAAAAGGAGTGGAAAACAAATGGGATATCAGGAGTCTTACATTCGATTCCGAAGTGAAAGAGATCTACGAAAGGAATGGAAACAGTACAAGGAGCGAGTAAAACAAGAGACCCCGTTGCTGGCAGAAGTAGTGTGCGCCAGCAGTGCTAAAAAGGATGTGTATCCGATTAAACAAGGGGAAATGATGCTGGTTGTAGTCGGTGAACGCAGTGCGCAGAAAATGCATACCATCGAGCGTTCCTTAGACATCAAGAGGGTTAAAGGCATCATACCCATAGATGACTTCATCGTACTGGCTGGTGAGCAACATATGCATCTGGATGAGTTCCTTCAATCTCATTTTCATGTGTTGACCCGGGAGGAAGAATAGGACTTTCTCCATTCAAAAAGTAACTTTATATACACTGATTAAAGAAGCTGATTAGATCCCACGGGAGCTAATGGGCTTTTTTAATATAAAAAATCTATTGGAAAGGAAGGATGTCCATGTCATATGCATGGTTCAAAAAGCAGAAGAAGGTGTTCATCGCATTTGCCGGTGAGGATAACAAGAACCAGTTCCTGGTTCGGAAGGGAAAGCAGTATTTCCACCTATCCGGTGAAAAAGAGGTCCGGAAATTAAGTCTTAAAGAGGCTTATCAGATCTTTCTCTTGATCTCCATGAAAGAAGTGGAATTCCGGGGCATTGGTTCTTTTCAAAACATGAATAAAGGAGTGGAAGTGAAGTGAGTACAGCATTAAAACTACAAGAAGAGGAATTGCAAACGCATGAAGAGGCTGTTCAACTGGCGAATGAAATCAACCGGTTGGAAGCAGCGCTGAAACAGATGAAAGCGGTATTGAAATCCTATGTAAAAGATCATGGGGGAATCGATACGGGCGAGGAAGTCTGGGACTTCTATGAATCTGTTTCTTGGAAGTTTGATCGGCAGCGCTTGAAAGAGCTGGCAGGGGAAATGGCCATGGAAGGCATTGACCCGTGGGAGATGCTGAACATCTCCAAAGCCAATCTAAACAAGTTGGGATGGGAGGAACAGCGCCTTTCCAAATTGGGCACAAAAAAAGTGACGCAAAGATTTACGTCACGAAAGAAATAAAATAGTTGAATACAGAAATTATATCTTAAAATAAGCCTTCCATCAAGGCATACAATCAGATGGCATGCAAGACGGGTGCCATCTGGTTCCTGTCTTGCATGGAAAGGAGATAATATGAGCGTGATAGAAAAAGCGAGAGAAGCAGTGGCAACGTATGAATCCATTGGGGAGCACGGGCTGATCAGCACGTATGACATTCTTTCGGTGGTGCTCGGACCATTCGCTTCCAGGGAAACGGTCCTCAAGCTGAGTGAGCATTCCATACGCAGTCTGGCTGAAATGACCGTCCATGAATTGGAAGCGGAAGGGTTGACGCATAATCAGGCGCTGACGCTCCATGCGGCAATGCTGTTGAGTAAGCGATACACCCAGACAGAGAACAGGCATGGAACCGTGATTCGCACACCTGAAGATGCAGCCGACTATCTCATGGAGGAAATGCGCCAGTACAAACAGGAGCACTTCGTGGCTTTGATGCTGAACACCAAAAATGAGGTCACGCATAAAAAAACGATTTTCATAGGCAGCCTGAATGCTTCGGTCGTTCACCCAAGAGAACTTTTCCGTGAGGCGGTGAAGTGTTCGGCTTCCTCCGTCATCGTGGCTCACAACCATCCAAGTGGAACTCCGTCTCCCTCACAGGAGGATATTCATATCACTCGCAAATTGACGGAGTCGGGGAAAACCATTGGGATTGAGGTGCTGGATCACGTGATACTGGGAGACCGGAAATTCGTCAGTCTGAAAGAAAAAGGCTATATGTAAAAGGTACATGAATAGGAACGATGAAAAGACATTCTGGAGACGCCGGTCCCCGGAGTGTCTTTCTTTTTGTTTAGACAGCTTCTACCCATAAAAGTAAACGGAAAGGAGAACGATACCATGAAAGTTAAAAATGAATTGATTACCTGCGAAATCTGTGATGCTCAAACCAGTTTAGACGATGCCCTATTCGATGAACAGGCGGAAGTCTATTTCTGTGACAACGGCTGCTTCGAGGATTGGGCGGATGACAACTTCCATGACATTGTGGAGCAATACAGGGAGATGCACGTGTACGCAGGATAAAAGGGGGAGAATGGAATGGTGAAGGATTTCCTGGTGGCAGTTACTCCAGAACTGGAAAACTATCTAAGGGAAGGAGAAGTCATCAGCCATGAAAACATGGTGGAGATGATAAAGACGGCAGTAAAGCATGCGGAAATAAGCTGTTTTATCGCTTTCCATAAACAGAAAGGAACCACACTGGTAACCGACGGGGATGGCAATGTCCTAGAGAGATTGTTGCTGTCCCTGCCGGAGAATATATGGCTGGTATTGGAAGAGACAGATGCTAATATCACTTGTGTGGCAATGCTGCCGCGAGAGTACTAGATGAGCACATAAATAAAAATCCCTGAAAGCATCTTTCCATCACAGAACAAGAAAAGGAAGGTGCTTTCTTTATTTCCAAAGTGGAAGAAAAAGTGATCGATAAAAGGAGGAGAAATAGGCGAATGGAACATATTCAACAACTATTGGAAGACAAATTCAATGTAGAATTAATAAGACTTTATGCCATCGGGGTAAAAGATAGAAATCTATTTTATAAAGATGCAGCAGTGACGGAAGAAAAAGATTCGTACATCTTGGTATTTCAACAATTCCCTTCCCTTAATACTTGGGACCAAGGAAATAAGAAGGTCTCTATCGATAGACACACAGGGGTTGTGCACGTTTATCACTATGATATTGATGGTGAAAATTGGAGTAAGGGGTGGTATAGTCTGATGCCTCAACTAACTATTGAACTGGATACCCTTATTGAAAAAATGCCCTCCCTAATTATGGAGGAACTCATAGAAGAAAATGAATGCTATAGAACAGAAACGAAAAGACTGAAAGATGAGAATAAGGAACTGAGCCAAATGTTGGAAGATTCTGGGGTCAGCTATAATAAAGAGAAAGTCACTTACTTCGCCAGTGGATTTGAAGCTGGTAAAAACCTTTATCGTATTCCCGTCATTTCAGGAATTAAGGTGAGTATTCTCAACAAACTTTCCTTTAATAACGGAAGGGAAGCTTCAAGCTAGGAAGAGGAAAGCACAGAGAAAATATGAAAGCTGAATAATAGGGCGGTTTAGGAACGTATTTTTGTTCAACTTTTGCTATAAGTTGAGGGAAATACGTTCCTTTACTTGTTAAAAATCTTTTCTGATGAAGGAGTGTTTAATAATGGCGGAGTTGGCTAATCTTGCAGTCGTTAAAAGTAAACATTCGGATCTTTTAGGTCATTTAATGTGGTACAGCGTGGGAAAGCAATTAATCCAAACGGACGAGCTGGAACGAAAGCTGAACGAGGCTGGATTGGACTTATGCTGGATGCCGAAAGCCATTCGCTCTCCGGACGCTTTCCGCCGTGCGACCAAGGAACTGGAACAGCGGAAGACCACCACTAATCCGGATGTGTATGAAAACGTTCTGGTACGGGAAGTCTTTTCGGATGCCACGACCGTCCAGCGGAATCTGGTCATCGAAAGCGTGGATCAGCATGGGAAGCGTCTGTCCTATGACGCAGAGGCGGCCATCATCACATTGGATAAGAAACAGGATAGGATTGCCTTGGTCGCACATCAAGAAGCAGCACAGGCGCTGTGTCAGGAAGCGGAAAGGAAATTCGATGTTTATAAAAACCATTATGCAGCCCAGCAAATCCGGGTCATGGTAAGTAAAATCCTACAATCCCTCGCACCTACACCGGTACGGAAGAATGGAGGCATCTACTTTGTCCCATCCTCCAAGACGGTGGACTTATCCAGTCTGGTACGTTTCATCTCTTCTCTGGAAAACAGTGAAGGCTACAAGATTCCGGTGATTGATACCACGGATAACCGTCAGATGGTAAATGACAAACTGGCGGAGCATCTGCAATCCGTTTTAGAAGGCTGCCGAAACCGAGAGGGACTGAAAAAAGGACAGGTCAAGGAATTGGTCGATGAAGCCAATACCGTCATAAAAAACTACCGAAATTATAAATCGATTGTGCAGGAGCAGTCTGAACAGATGGAGGAGACCATCCTGATGATTCGTTCGGAGATGAACCAACTCCTCAAGGGAATGGAGTAGAGGGTAAGCCACACTTGCTGGATAAATAAAAAAATGGTCTCCTTACGGGGGCCGGTAAGAAAACCAATAAGTAGAAACAGGTCATTACTTAAGATATAAGAAAGGATCGATTTATATGTCAAATAACCTGGAAAAGTTAAAAGAAATAAAGCATGCATTGAACACAAAGTATCTGGAACGGGAAACCCAGATTGAAGGGATGCTTGTGGCTCTGCTGGCCAAAGAACATCTCTTGCTCGTTGGCCCGCCGGGTACAGCCAAAAGCGCTCTGTCCAATGAACTATCCAACATGATAGAGGGAGCGAGCTATTTTCAATGGCTGCTGACCAAGTACACGACACCGGATGAAGTGTTCGGCGGCATCATGCTGAAAGAGATGGAACAGGGCATCTACAGGCATAATACAGCTTCCAAAATGCCCGAAGCACATCTGGTATTCCTAGATGAGATATTCAAGGGCAGCTCGGAAATCCTGAATTCCCTGCTGAAAGCGATCAATGAACGGACATTCGAAAACGGCCCCGATGAGATGGCCATGCCACTCATGACCTTAGTCGGTGCAAGCAACGAGTATCCGGAAGAAGATGAAGGGCTGGAGGCGTTATTCGATCGGTTTCTTCTCCGTTTCGAAGTGGATTACATCAAAGATCGCCAAAACCTGATTTCCATGATGAAAGGAACGGGAAAAGGGCAGAACATGCCTACGATAACGCTGGAAGAATTGGAAGGCCTGCAGTTTCTCCGTGAAATGGTGGATATCCCCGAAAATGTCTATGAAACATTGGCAGATATCTGGGAAGAGCTGAAGGACGAAGGGATACACCCGTCCGACAGGCGGTTGCAGCGTTCCTATTCTGCTCTGCAGGCGAAGGCGTTGATTGAACAGCGACAAATCGTTGAAGTAAAAGATATTCTGTTTCTGGAACATGCACTCTGGGAAAATGCGGATCAGCGGGAACAAGTGAGAGACATTGTCCGTCATCATGCGCAGGATGCGGTCGCTCATGCGTTGGAGGCGGTAGCCGAAGATGCCAAAGACATTATGGATGGCAGAGACAAGGATTCTTCTACCGAGTACGTGCTGGAAGCCACACAGAAAATGAAGTCACTGGCGAATGAAATCTCTAACCTGAAAACCAAGTATCCCGAGAGAGGGGATGAGTTGGAAGCAGCCCATGAAGAGTTAAAAAGAAATTTAGATGAACTGACCAATTCGGTGTTGGAGCCAATCGAAAGATAAAATCATAAGGAAACGGGGAGAAATGCCGAAGTGATAGACTTTGGCATTTTTCTTTATTCAAAAGGAGGGTACCATGAAGAATCAAACGTGGAACGGACAGGAGGCGGTGATTAATAGTGATAAGTTCGACAGACGGAGATTCCAGAAGCTTTATGATATGTCGCAGGGGTTACAGGATTTGAATGACTTTGATACCCCGTTCCCGACCTATCATGCTTTGTTGAATGATATCTGGGGTTCCCTGTATAAAATGAACCCCGAGTTAAAAGACAGGGAAGAAGTGACCGATGAATTTCAGACGAATCATGCCTTCATGCAGCGAATCGTGGAGGATGAGAACTTTAAGCGTTATCGGGAGACCACACGCCTGGATGACCTCTCATCGGCCATCGGCACGGTGCAGTTCGGGAGGAAGACTCGGGAATGGCTGGAACAGCAGAGGGAAGACAATGAAGCACTCGATCAGCATATGAGGGAACTCCAACACATGCAGAACCAACTGGAGAAACAGCGTCGAGACCATGGGGCTGGGAAGGAAAACCAGGACCTCCAAAAGGACTTGCAGCAGCAATTAGAGGAACTGCATAGCCATATTGAACAGGCATTGACCGGGGGCGAAAGAAGTTTTGAACAGGCAATGGAAGAGGCAATACAGGACACCAAAGATACCAAAGAGAATCTGAAGTCGTTGATTGGCGGTACAAAAGCCGGAAGCGGGGAAGCCGAATTAAAGAAGATGCCCCTCCGTGATCAACTGGAACTTGCTGATAATATGGCAGCCAACGCACAGATGAAAGAAATTGCAGAATGGGCGGGACGTTTCAAGCAGATAGCCCGTAAAAAACAAAAGTCGAAGCATGATAGGACAACCAGCAGGAGTGGCGTGACCTTGGGCAACAACCCGGAAAGGTTACTGTCATCCGAGCTTGCCCTGTATAAGAATGAATCCACCCGAATGGAATTCCTACGACGGTTTGCGCAACGTCGAACACGACAGCATGACACCAAAGGGAAGGACACGTTGGGACAGGGACCAATCATTCTCTGTCTGGATCAATCAGGCAGTATGAAGAACTTGGACACACAGTCCAAAGGGTTTGCCCTGGCTTTGATGAGCATTGCAAAGAAGCAGCATCGTGACTTTGCGTTCATTCCCTTTTCAGGTAGTGCTTATAAATATATTTTCAAGAGGGGAAGAATCAAAGGAAATGATATGGTAGAGGTCTGTGAAAACTTTCTCGGTGGCGGGACGAACTTTGAAGCTCCGTTAAGGAAGGGAACAGAAGTCATCCAAAGCAGCAGCTTCAAGAAAGCGGATATTGTCTTCGTTACAGACGGGGAAGCCCCTATCTCCAAAGAGTTTCTTCGGTATTTGGATGAGCAGAAGGAAGAAAAAGGTTTTCACGTGTTGACGCTTCTCCTCGGGTCGAGCAGTAAAAGCGTCCAAGCGTTTTCCGATAAGATGGTGCAGGTGAGAGACTTTACCGATGAGGGAAGTTTTACCGCATTTGAAATATAGGCTAAACATATAGACTCTGGAATACTTTCCGGGGTCTATTTTTTTTCGATTTAGCTATAATGCCCAATTTAATCATGTTTTTTGGTATACTAGCTACAGTGTAATAAGGCTTCCATGGGTGGCGAACTCACTCCCTTTGAAGAAAGGGGGTGATAGGATTGACGGTATTTGAGACACTAATCATCAGTATTTCGTTTGCATCTTTAATCGTAGCTGTACTGTCTTTTCATCAAAAAAAGTAACCACCCTATAGCCTGACGAGCTTTTTGGGGTAGTTACTTTACCAGGTAGTTACTTAAAATTGTGAGTCGCCCCTTTGGAGGGCTGTTACACTTAGGCCGTTTGGTGTTACCAGCACCAACCGGTCTTTTTAGTTTTATGATTTTCTACTCTCAGTATACCTCATTTTTGAAGAAGTTAAAACCTTTTATTCTGATTATACAACATTGAAGCAAGCCTAAGCGACTGATGAGACAGCGCAACATATACAGAATAAAGAAAAACAACTACCCATAGTAATGAGCTATTGAGTAGTTGCCAAAGTAAGAGGTGCGACATCCTATGAAGGAATTAGCACATGTAAGCATGGTGGTACAAGCCTACATCATCCAGCAGATATTATTACATACCCGTTCTTGGGAAAAGCAAAAACCTCTTTTTATTTTTTGCCAAGGTTATGATCTAACAATGCTGCAATCTCTTTAACCCCTTGTATTTCTTTATCAGTAAGGCGCTGCTTAACATCCTCAATTATTTCTTGTTCCGTCATCTCCGACGTTCTCTCATCATTTTTTAAAATCGCTTCCCTTAACCGGTCTTCAAATTCTAACCATTCTTCCCACTCTAGTTGTGCACGGGATCTAAAGGGAATGATGTCCGCCATACAATCACCCACTTCTTTAAGTATTATTTATTCCGTAAATCAATTTAGTTATATAATAGGATAAAATAGGCAGGCATACAACATAATTCGACATAATCTTCCAGAGCAAATTGGGTTTAAGAGGGCAAGGGGAAGGATATATTATTGTAGAAATGGTAAAGGATTGTCAAAGTACCTATTTAGGAAGTGGAAGTTCTTAAAAGAATAGGGAAGGATTAAAAAGTACTCAAATAAGACGAGATTTTTCCGCCAACCCCTTCTGACTGAGAGACAGCATGCCGGGGGAAGAGTAGTATGACGGATAATGTGATAGTATAGACCTTTATATCTTTATGGAGAGTGAGATGGTTGTAGATGGAGGAAATCATCAAAGAATTGGATTATTATTTTAGAACTTTAGAGGCCAAAATGGTGAAGTTGGAAGCGGATCTGGATTATATGCAGTCAGAGTGTAACGAAGTTCTTTCCAGGAAAAGTTCCCACTCAAAAAAAGAACCTCTTCAAAGAAGGAGCGGGTAGGGGGTCATCGAAGACAAAAAGAGACTGTTGGGTTTGGTAGACATCGATTAGTCTCTTCTGCATTAGTCAATTTTTCGTTTCCTCAGATATCCGTCTGGCGATTCCTCGACAAGCTCTTTCCATTTTAACTTTTCCATACTTCTTTTAATGTTCCACCTTATGGTTTCATGACCACCAAGTTGATCGATGGTAACCGCCTTGGGATAATTTTTATCCAATTGCACCAGGATGCTGACTTCCATCAAGGTTAATTTATAGTGTTTAGCAGCCTCCAAATAGTTTGCCATAAGCCCTCACTCGTTTAGTAGTTATTTTCTAGGTACATCATCGGCACCAGTGTTAAATATTATTCTATATAATAGCAGTACCTTATCGTTTTTTTAACATTAATTTATCATTGTTTATTATGAAAAGGGAAAACTTATCTCCTTTCTTTAGGTTCAGAAACCTTTGGACTTCAGCAGGGATCCGTATACCTCCTCTGCTATCCATTACCATTGTGTTTTCTCCTGAATTATTCTGATGTATTTTTTGTATGAAGACTTCACTGGGTTTACTCCTAAAACTGATGGACACTTCCTCATGTGATTTTAAATCAAGTGTCTCCCTAATCCTCTTCGGAATAGTAATCGAGTATCGTGTGGTTAATCTGCAAGTGGACTCGGTTTCGATATGCTCTCCTTCTTGTTGTAGGACGGACTCATAGTGTTCCATGGAAATTGACACCCCCTAAACTGGTATTAACTTTATTTCCTTAAATCTAAGTACCTCTACCCATTTTCGGTGGGGGATAAACTATATCTTGAATGTAGATAACTAACAATATCGCTATGAGTCTCGAGTCTCGATGTAGTCTACCCAATTATAATTCCATTGACAACGAATGATATATGGGCAGGCAACGAGAGCTATGCCGTATCCAGAAAAAGAATGGGGAGGTGACTTCCGATGAATGGAGAGAACTCTACCTTGGAATCTCGGGATTGGGAGACGAGTGGAATACAATAACTTACACCCCTTTTGGGGAACTTGAAATCAAGAAAAAAAAGGAAATTCCAAAAATAATTTCCAGGCCAAAGAAGCAGTTTATTTATTTAACAAAGAATAATCCTTTACCGACAAACTGACGATACCCCCAGATACTAACAATGGTGTGAGAAATGCCTAAGAGTAAAAATACCGTTGCGATCTCTTTATTGTCGGTGTTGGTGAGGGCAAATAAGGAATACCCCACCACCAGTCCTGCAATAACACTATTGAGTGACCAAAACAATCGTTTTAAAATACAAATTGACCCCCAATTAACATGCATACGAAAATGCATAAGCACAGATGACAGAACAAGCTACTCCGCCAATTGCTCACGTACCAACGATATTTGCCAAGCCGGTAATCTCTTTAATATCTTTTATTTCTTCTTCAGTAAGACGCTGCTTAACATCCTCAATTATTTCTTGTTCCGTCATTTCTGTAGGTTCCTTATTCAAAACCGCTTCTCTTAAGTAATAGTCTTCAAATTCTAACCATTCTTCCCACTCGGCCTGAGCTTGCTTCTTGCGTTCCTGTTCTAACTGAGCACGGGATTTAAAGGGAATGATATCTGCCATACAATCACCCACTTCTTTGAATTATTTATTCCGCAAAATAATTTAGTTATATATTAGAAAAGAATAGGAAGAAATACAACATAATTCGACATCAATTTTGAAGTTAAATTAATTTAATAGGATTAAGAATAGGATATTATTATACAGGGAAGATTCCAGCCTCTTCCCTCATCCACGGAGGATGTATGAAGTTGAATTTAGGAACTGCGTGGTTATTAGGTAAATCTTTCCCCATGAGCAAGAAAACAATTTATAATGCAGGTATTAATTCACGGAGAGCGACCTCATAATTGCCCTTTTTTTCATATGCACGAATGATGGAAGTTAAAGGCCCCTCGTCCTGTTGAACGAGAGGCCTTTAACTTTGTCACTTTAATCTTCAATTTTTAACACGCGGTCTTCCTCTCTGCCATAGCCGTCTATTTCTAAACGGTCCTTATAAACTTGGACAATGGAATATGAGTTACTATCTTCGGTTTTCACCATTCCTTGTAGAGTAACATAGTGAACGTCGTTTTTGAGAGCATAGTTCCCAGCATGATTATGTCCGTTGACATAGGCCACTACATTTCCTGCTGATTCTATAGTTGCAGTTATTGGTAATATCATGATTTTCACTGTTGGTGAAATAGTAGTTGCTATGAAAAATATAGGCCCATATAATATTCCGAAAATATTTATTAGGTACTTTTATTCCTTTTTTATAAAAAAAGGAATAAAAGTTATTGAAATAATAAAAAATTAGTGTTAATTTAAATAGTAAGAAATCAAACAATATTTAGTCTTAGTAAAATATTCCCTATTCATAAATAGATAAAGGGAAATTGAATTAATCCTAGGACTAGTAAAAAAAGGAGGATTGTTATGAAAAAATACTGGACTGCGATGTTCATGATAGGATTAGTTTTATTCTTTGTATCGCGTAGTTTAGAGGACTCTAAAGAATCATCCGAAGAAGAGCTTTTGGATAAACTTTTAGCGAATGCGTAACATCGTTTGAAAACGTTTTCGAATGATTCCCTGTAAGAGAATTAAATTCGGTTATTTAGAAAGGTCTCTTAAATTTAATAAACACCATATAAGGGAACGACCTAGACTTTCAGATTGTTGATTGGAAATCCATTCGTTAAACCGAGTAGTTTTAAAAGAATATTTGCAACAGGTAGTATGATTTTTTTAGTAATAAATTTTTTTAGTAATAACGGAATAAATATATTTTATTTTAAAAAAATGGTTTACTTTAAACCAAAAAGCTGTTAATCTTACTCATAAGATTTAGATTTTTGAAAAAATAAAATAAAGAGGTGGCATGTCTTGTTAAAAGAGACTGAGAGAAGTGTCCAAAGTAAGAAGGTAGGCTTTACTTATCTTTCCCAGGAAGAGTGTATTAAAGCGGGCGGTCTTGAAATGGAAGGAACTCTAGAGGCAATAGAAAAGTCATTTACTTTACATGCTGAAAATGATGTAGTTCAACCGTCCAAACCTGTTATAAGGTGGGGAGGGCCGGAGACAGAAGAAACTAGAGGAAGGATAATGACGATGCCTTCCTATCTGGGTGGGGATATTGATATTGCAGGAATGAAATGGATTCCAAGTATGCCAGAAAACCCAAAAAAGTTAGGGCAGCCTAGAGCATCAGCTATTATCATTCTTTCTGATCCTCATAACGGATTCCCACTTGCTATTATGGATGGAACAATTGTTAGTGCAATGAGAACCGGAGCGGCGACGGGGGTCGCTGCTAAGTATCTAGCTAATCCATCTTCCAATAGTATTGGAATTATTGGGGCTGGTGTTCAAAGCCAAACGCAATTAAAAGCATTGACAGAGACATTTAAGGATCAAATTGAAACAATCAAAGTATATGATCTAAATAAGGAAAAGGCTTACGCGTTTGCGAAATCAATGACTGCTGAACTTAATGTAAGCGTGTTCAGTGCAAAAAACGCCGAAGAAGCTATAAGGGATTCAGATATAGTCGTAACAGCAACAATGTCATCTTACCCATATGTGAAAGGTGAATGGTTAAAAGAAGGAGCATTTCATTCTGAAATTTCTTTCTGGGATACCGCTCCAAAAGAAGTAGTACATTACGACAAAGTAGTAGTGGATGATTTTGAACATGTAAAACACCATGGAGTAGATGTGAGCTACCGAGCAGTTCAAGAAGGATATTTGAAAGAAGAGGAGATAATAAATTTAGGAGATATAATTATTGGAAAGACCGAAGGGAGAAGAGATTTAAAGCAAAGAATTTTGTTTAACCCTATTGGAATGTCCATTCATGATATATCAGAAGCATATAGAGTTTATAAAAGTGCTAAAGAAAATGGGATAGGCAACGATATGACATTATGGGATCACCCATATTGGATATAGAAAATATTTAGAAGGGAGTGAGAAATGGTGTCAAAGGTACTAACAAACACTTTCAGTTCATTATCGAGAAATCAGATTGCGAACAAACTGGCGAAGAAGTATGGTTTAAAGTTTGGTGCTTCTAGATTTGTTGCGGGAGATAATATTTCTGATGCAGTAAAGCATGTAAGAGCTCTAAATAATAATGGAATGGCAGCTATGTTGAATTATTTGGGTGAATTTGTGACATCTGAAGAAGAAGCAGATCTAGCGACGGAAAATTGTATACGTACATTAGATGCTATTAATAAATATGGACTTGATTGTAATTTAACCGTGAAACCAACATCTTTAGGTTTAGATCTTGACAAGGAAGTTACACTTACTAACTTGAAAAAAATATTAGATGTGGCAAAAGAGTATGATAATTTTGTTAGGGTCGAAATGGAAGATTACAGTCACTGCCAAGTCACATTAGAAATCTTTAAAGAACTGAAAGCTGAATACGATAACGTTGGCACTGTATTGCAAGCGTATTTATATAGGACAGAAAAGGATATCGATGATCTAAATAGGTACAATGCTAATTTACGTCTAGTAAAGGGTGCTTATAATGAGCCGCCAAATATCGCATTTCCAAATAAGGCAGAGGTAGATGAGAGTTATGAAGCAATAATAAAAACTCATTTACTCAATGGTAATTATGCGGGAGTTGCTTCTCATGATCCGAAAATTATCAGAGAGGTAATTAAATTCACGAAAGAAAACAATATTTCAAAGGGTCAATTTGAATTCCAAATGCTTTATGGAATCAGGCCAGAATTACAAAGGAAGTTAGCTGAAAACGGCTATAAGATGAGGGTTTATGTACCATATGGAATAGATTGGTTTGGTTATTTTATGCGGAGGTTAGCAGAAAGGCCAGAGAACGTATCCTTTGTATTAAAAAACACTATTAAAAAATAACAGGAGGAGATTCATTATGAAAACAATTGAAAGAACATTCGAAACTTTTGTAAATGAACCGAATACAGACTTTGAAAAAGGAAGTGAAGTGAAGGCACTGCAGAGGGCGATTGCTAAAATTAAAAAAGACTTGCCACAGCAGTATCCACTGGTTATTGGCGGAGAAAGAATTTATACGGACGAAAAGATTCATTCTATTAACCCCGCAAAAAAAGACAAGGTAGTAGGTTATGCTAGTAAGGCAAATAAAGACCATGCAGAAAAGGCATTACAAGTAGCAACGGAAACGTTTAAGTCCTGGAAACAAACCACTGCTGAAGAACGAGCAGAGTATTTATTTAAAGCAGCAGATATTATGAGAGAACGTCGTCATGAATTCAGTGCTACTCTAATCCTAGAAGCTGGAAAAAATTATGAAGAAGCAGACGCTGAGGTATCTGAAGCGATTGATTTCTTAGAATTCTACGGAAGATCCGCGATAAAACTTGAAAGTGATAATCATGATGTGAAAAGCATAGAAGGAGAAAGAAACAGACTTAAATATGTTCCATTAGGTGTAGGGTTTATTATCCCACCTTGGAACTTCCCTCTAGCAATTTGCATTGGACTAACGGCTTCTGCGGTTGTTACTGGTAATACAACTTTATTAAAACCAGCTTCACTAACACCGGGTATTGCATATAAGTTTTTTGAAATCATTGAAGAAGCTGGTCTTCCAGATGGAGTTATTAATTTTGTTACTGGGGATTCGTCGGAGATTGGTGATTATCTTACAGGTCATCCAAAAACAAGATTCGTTAGTTTCACAGGATCTAAAGATGTTGGACTCCACATCAATGAGATTGTAGGAAGAACTGCAGAAGGGCAAATCTGGATTAAACGTTTAAATGCTGAAATGGGTGGAAAAGACGGTATCGTAATTGATGAGACTGCAGATTTAGAAGCTGCGGCACAAGCTATTATTGATTCCGGGTTTACCTTCCAAGGGCAGAAGTGTTCTGCAGGTTCACGAGTAGTGGTGGTAGAAAGCGTTTATGATGAATTGATTGAAAAAGTAGTGGATCGGGCAAAACAAATTACAGTTGGTAATGGTGAAGAAAATAATTTTGTAGGCCCAGTTATTGATCAAAAAGCATACAATAAAATCTTGGAGTATATTGAGATTGGTAAAAAAGAAGCGAAACTCGTATTAGGCGGCAATACGGGTGATGATGAAGGGTATTATATTGAACCAACCATCTTTATAGATGCAGAAAAAGATGATGTCATCATGCAAGAAGAAATTTTCGGACCGGTAATTGCCATAGCAAAAGCAAAAGACTGGGAAGAAGCCATTGATATTTATAATAGCACAGATTACGGTCTCACTGGTGGATTCTTCTCTTCCGAGCAATCAAGGATTGATCAAGCAGTAAATAAAATGCATTGTGGAAATTTATATATTAACAGAAATATTACTGGCGCACTAGTTGGAGTTCATCCATTCGGTGGATTTAACTTATCTGGTACGGACTCCAAAGCGGGTAGCTATGATTATTTGAAACTATTTAGCCAAGGTAAACTCTATACACAAAAGCTATAATATAAGTTTTGAATCTCCCTAGATATAACTTAGGGAGATTCTCCTTTAATTCTTTAAAAGCATATTCTCCACTATGAATAATTGAAAAAGATTTTAATCTAACAACAGCATAATTAGGGAGTGAGTGGTAGTGTATATAAGCGAGAAAATGAAAACAGAATCTAATAAAGGTATTATGAAGATTACAACCTTAGATACCCATACTGGCGGTGACCCTACAAGAATCGTTACCGATGGATTGCCTGAAATAATAGGGGATACTATGATAGAGAAAAAACGTTATTTAATTGATCATTACGACAACATTCGTACCAGTTTAATGCATGAGCCAAGAGGTCACCGTGATATGTTTGGAGCAATTTTATTAGAGCCTACTTCTCCAACTGCAGATATAGGTGTTGTTTTTATGGATACAGGCGGATATTTAAATATGTGTGGCCATGGGACCATCGGGGTGGTGACGGCAATAATTGAATCTGGGATTGTTGATAAATCAGGAAATGAGATTGAGTTAGTGTTGGATACACCGGCTGGGTTAGTAGAGATTAAAGCGAGAATGAAAGAGGATAAGGTAACAAGTGTATCATTGAAAAATGTCCCTTCCTTCTCTTGGATCAAAGATAAAAGAGTTACTATCTCCGGAATAGGAGAAATTCATGTAGACGTTTCTTTTGGTGGAAGTTTTTATGTTTTTGTAAATCCGAGAGAGTTGAATATAGATTTAATTCCTGCAAATGCTGATAGACTCAGAAGTTTAGGGATGCTGATTAAAGAAGAAGTAAATAAACAAATTCCAGTTCAACATCCAACGGTGGAGGATATCAATACAATAGATCTAGTTTTGTTTCTAGATAAATCTGATACAGAAGGAGTGAATACGAGAAATGTAGCGGTATTTGGAGAAAGTAATGTTGCACGTTCGGCATGCGGAACAGGGCTAAGTGCCCAAATGGCTGCTATCTATAATAGTAAGTTATCTCTGAATGAAACGTATGTAACAGAAAGCTTCATTGGTACAACGATGAGAGGTGTTTTAGTGGAAGAAGTTAAACTTGAAAATAAAGTAGGAGTCATACCAATTATAACAGGAGATGCAGTCGTAACTGGACAACATGAATTTTATATTGATAGGCGAGACTCATTGAGCAGAGGTTTTTTATTGGACTAACTTCTAAGTTGCTTAACATAAATTTTCCTAATATTTATATAGGTAGCCATATTGTTAAAATTAGTATATCCATAATTGGAACGGGCTGTTGAGAAAAATCTTGACAGCCTAATGTTAATCGCCTGTTCTCTTGAGAATTCCATTCCATATTTATTCTTCCTCGCGTCATGGAGAGTAGAGCTAAAATCCATTAAAAAACCTAAAATTAAAATTACAGATATGGGCTGCCGAATCATAATTCACCATTGCAATCGATATTACATTAGATTGTAAAATTATCACTGATGTAATTTCCATAAAGAGGAGTGAAGAATTAGTGAAAAAGAGTAATTCTATACTGTATATTTCATTAACATTGATTTTTTCTTTTGTAGTTTGGGGTCTAACTAGTCCAAAGAGTTTAGAAATGACTGTTAATACCATAGAGTCTTTTTTTACCAATCAATTTGGGTGGCTATATTTAATGGGAACTACTGGGTTTCTAGTCTTTTTACTTTATCTGGCTTTCAGCCGTTTTGGCTCTATCAAGTTAGGAAAAGATGATGAAAAGCCGGAGTTCAGTAAATTTACTTGGTTTGCCTTTTTATTTTCTGCAGGGACTGGTATTGGACTAGTGTTTTATGGTGTTGCAGAGCCTTTGATCCATTTTTCCAACCCTCCAGTTGAACCCTCCGACCAAGTTGATGCAGCAAATATAGCAATGAGATCAGCCTTTTTTCACTACGGATTACATGCATGGGCTATTTTTGGTACGGTTGCCTTAGCATCAGCCTATTTTAATTACCGAAAGAATACTACAGGTTTAATTAGCGGCATTTTTTATCCTATTTTTGGTGATCGAGTAAATGGACCTCTAGGGAAGATGATTGATATTTTAACAGTCTTAGCGACAACATTTGGAGTTGCTACAACCTTTGGATTCGGAACTGTTCAAATTGGAGGTGGTATTTCTCATTTGTTCCCCACTATTCCGAATTCTATTACCACTTATCTATGTATAATAGGATTCGCTACTGTGTTATATATCTTATCTTCTCAAACAGGCCTAAAGAGGGGCATTAAGTATTTCAGTCAAATAAATATGACTCTCTCCATTGTCTTATTACTATTTGTTTTTGTCATGGGGAATCCGCAATTTATTATGAGTTTGATTTCAAATAGTACAAGTGATTATCTTCAAAATTTAGTAGGAATGAGTTTGTTTGCAGGGTCTTTTAGTGAACAAAGTAGCCTTTGGGTCGAAGATTGGACTATATTTTATTGGGCTTGGTACATTTCTTGGGCTCCCTATGTTGGTTCATTTATTGCCCGTGTTTCTAAAGGGCGAACAATAAGAGAATTTGTATTAGGGGTTATTGCAGCTCCCACTGCCTTTGGGATTATTTGGTTTTCGACATTTGGAGGAACAGCATTATCATTCGACTTATTCTCTGAAGTTGGAATAAGTCAGGTAATGAATACTCAAGGAGTGGAATATGCCATCTTTGTGCTACTGGACCAATTTCCTTTAAGTTTTGCTTCATCTCTGCTGGCCATTGTGCTGTTATTTACCTACTTTATTGCATCAGCAGATTCAGCAACCTATGTGCTAGGTATCCAGACAACAGGGAATCTCAACCCTTCAAATAAGATTAAATTTATATGGGGAGTTATAGTATCTGGGGTAACTTCTTTATTACTATGGATAGGCGGTTTAAATGCCTTGCAGACAACATTAATGATTGTTGCTCTTCCCATTGTTATATTGATGATTTTGATGAACATATCTTTATTTAAATCATTAAAAGAAGAAGAAGAAGTCGCCAATAGTAATAACATCCGAAAGTTTGAGAAATCCAACAAGTCAGTGCCAGAACAAGTAGCATCTAAGTATAACTAAGAGACTTGCTACTCCAAGTAAAGAATAGGAAAAGGTCATAATCAGTAAAAATATAGTTTGCTTGTTCAAAACAAACTATGTTTTTACTGATAAATGAAAGCGTTTAAATATATAAAATTGAGAGTAGTTTATATTTAAGAAGGGGGAACCAAAATGGACTATTTTTTAACGATAGCGACCGTTTTCTGGGTGTTTGTTCCCATGTTGTTATGCGTTATTTCATCCTTAATATTTCTTAAAAAGGATTCGGGAAATGGCAAATCTAATAAATAGAAGGGGAGAATATACTTATGGGCGAACACATTTCTTTAATCGTCATGATTTTCTACTTCCTAGTTTTACTTTTAATAGGCTATTTAGCTTATCGTAAGACAAATGACTTTTCAGATTATATCTTAGGGGGGAGAAAATTAGGTCCCGTAGTTGGTGGAATTGCAACTGGCGCAAACGATATGAGTAGCTGGCTATTACTTGGGTTGCCAGGGGCAGTATATGTAAGTGGTATGTCGGGATCTTGGTTGGCTATCGGCCTTTGTATCGGAGCATATATTAATTGGCAATTTGTTGGGAAAAGATTGCGGGTCTATACACAGGTATCTAAAAACTCACTGACATTACCAGATTTTTTGGAGAATCGATTTGAAGATAAAGATAGAGTATTGAGAATGATCTCTTCATTATTTATCTTAGTTTTCTTTGCCTTTTATATTTCCTCCGGGTTAGTCGGAGGAGCTATTCTATTTGAAAGCATTTTTGATATTCCTTATTTGACAGCTTTAATAATCGGTTCCATTATTATTTGTGCGTATACATTTATTGGTGGCTTTTTCGCCGTAGCATGGACAGACTTTTTGCAGGGAACATTAATGTTTATTGCTTTGTTGATTGTTCCCGTAGTGGCCATTGCCACTATGGGCGGATGGAATTCTACAATGGATGCTGTTGGCAGCATTGATTTTGGCCATTTGGATATATTTTCAGGGACTACCTCGCTTGGAATTATCTCTTTATTGGCATGGGGGCTGGGGTATTTCGGACAGCCTCATGTAATTGTTCGTTTTATGTCAATGAAATCAACAAAGGATATTACTATAGGGACTACGATTTATACAACTTGGAATTTTCTTGCTTTGCTTGGGGCTATTTTCACCGGGTTTGTCGGAATCGCTTATTTTAATAGTAATCCATTAGAAAATTCAGAAACAGTTTTTATAGCATTTGCCCAGAATCTGTTTAATCCATGGATTTCCGGTTTCCTGTTGGTAGCTGTGTTATCAGCTATCATGAGTACAATCAGTTCACAACTTTTGGTATCGGCAACAGCTATCTCGGAGGATTTCTACAAAGGATTTATTAGAAAAAATGCCTCACAAAAAGAATTATTGATAGTAGTACGGCTAAGTGTTTTAGTGGTTTCCATTTTTGCGATTTTTTTGGCTTTGAATCCAGAGAGTTCCGTCTTAGGCTTGGTTGGTTATGCGTGGGCTGGGTTCGGTTCTGTTTTCGGTCCGGTTATCCTTTTAGCTTTATTTTGGAAGGGAACAACGAAAAATGGTGCGATGGCAGGGATGTTAATCGGAGGTCTGACTGTTATTTTCTGGAGTATCTTATCCACTCCTCCTGAAGGCATGGAGCAAAGTGCTGCCATAATCCCATTTGAGCTATACGAACTGGTTCCTGGATTTTTCTTATCCCTAATAGCCACCTTTGCATTCTCCAAAGTCGGCAGAAAACCAAGCAAGGAAATGCTCGAAGAGTTTGAGATGATGAAGAAGTACATTGGACCTAAGCCTGTAGACAGAGAAAAAGAAGATCTAAAGGTAGGTATATAAAGTGAAAAAAGGAAAGCACAATCCGGACTGGCCACTATGTGTATTGGGGTGGATAGGAAATTGCCATGGTAGTTGAAAATTACCCCATTATGCTATTTGAATTGTTAAATGGACGATTATTACTTTATATAATAAATTGGTAGAATGTGTTTAAATTTACTTAGGGGAAAAGGAGATTCTTATTAAGAATTGCCTTTTTTCTTTTTTTGTAAGACAACGTTTATGTTATATATTTACTAAGATGTACTAAGATTGAAACGCACGACAATACGTACCTCATAGAAACCTTGACTGAAGAGAATCGGGATTTATTTTTACGGATTATGGAGAAAGATGAGGAAATACAATTTGATGCCATTTTTTTCTGATTATAAACTATGTCATAAGGAGAAGTTTTAATGAATTTCCTATATCTTATTTCCTGAGCGATGTCACTATTAGGATAAATTTATACCTTTAAATGGAAGCCTTCATTTAAATGGATTAGTCTGTCGAAAACTGCTGAGGTGATCCTGATCACCCATTAATTCGCCTCATTCCTCTGATCCCTTGATTAAAAGTCAGTATAATTGAGCTTCGCTCATACAAATAATTAACTCACTGGTAAAACAGGTTTGCCTGGTATTGATCCATCATCATATATATAAGGTTATCGATCCACAAACCTGTTTTTTAATAATGTGTGTCTAACTACGTGCGTATATGAATGAAGACATGGAAAAATCCAACGTCTACCATATTTCTGATGCACTTTTGAGGTAATTTTGAATCACCTCTGCCATGACAAGGACCAGCCTCCTGTAGAAAACTAGCACCATAGAGTGCTCGTTTTCTATACAGGAGGCTTTTTTAATGGTTAAATATCGAGCCATAAAACAGCTACAAATAATAAGATGGGATTGGCAACCCTCTCTAACAAAGAGTTAACTTACCTTATCATTCTAAACTTTTAAATTTCCACAACTACACCGACGTTTTGCTCTTGGGCTTTTTTATATACATAATTACCAATTAACGCATCAAACAATGCCATACTTACTGTTTTAAAAATGATTGGTTCCTCACTTGAAGGTTCATAATTTCTATTTCCGATGATCAAGTCTGATAGTAAAACAATGTTTTTATTCTCGACCCAGCCACTTTGAATTGGATCGATGATATCGCCACATTCTCTCTTACCATCTTCCGAATCTATTACGTAATAGGCGGCACTTTTGAATAATTCTTCAGGTAATTCACGCATGTTTTCCTTATAAGAACCAACACCAACAACAAGTTTCCCTTTATAAAGAGTAGCGTCATTCGGAATAACTGGAGACAGGGATGTTGTTGCAGTGATTATGATCTCGGAATTGTGAATTAATTGTTCTACTGTGTCTGAAGTAACTACTTCAACAGTTTGATTTGTTAACTTATGAAACTCCTTTTTAAAGGGCTCGATTTTTTCAGGTGTACGATTATACACATAAATTTTTTCTGCTTCCGTCGATTCAATTGCTGCCAGAAGTTGATATAGCCCTTGTAAGCCCGTTCCAATTAAACCAATCGTTGTTGCTTCTTTTTTAAAATAACGCATAGCTACTCCAGACACAGCTGCTGTTTTTATCGCAGTTAATAAGGTTCCGTCCATCAAGCCAATAGGGGTTCCCGTTTCTCTATCATTTATCATAATAACCCCTTGCGTTACCGGTTCACTACGCTCATTGTTTGAAGGAAAAGAGGTGACCGCTTTCAATCCGATACAATCATCTACATAACAAGGCATCAGTAAAAATGTATCTTCCTCTTTTACTTGTGAGAATATTCTATCCGGCATAATAAAGTCTTGCTTTGCATAGGTAATAAAGGCTTGTTCCATGACATCAATCGCTTCCCTCATAGAAAGGGACTGTTTTACATCATTTTCCGATAAAATTAACATTACTATTTCCTCCATTTAGTTTTTGATTTTAAAAAGTTATCTACTGATTGTAAAAGGAGTATTTTAATATCTCTACTTAATATAGTAACGTCTCTGTTAGTAATATAGGAGAGTGTTGGTGATTTATATTAAATTTCTCCTCTTGATAAATTATTAAAAATGGCAAAATAGAACTTAAAAATAAGATGTGGTAAATTGCACTAATGTCCTGTTACACTCTTAAAAGATTAGAATTGTTTTGAGCCCAAATATCCCCCACCTGGAATCCGTTCGGAAAAGGATCTTGATGATCGAGAACATACGTGTTAAATCCGGTAATCCAAGCCTCCCCACTAACTGTTGGAATTACAGCTTTGTAGTCACCAATTTTCACTTCCTCAACAAGACGCCCATTATATACTGTCCCTAGAATTCCCTCATGCCTAAAGTCTTGATTTAAGTTCAATTCTCCTTTAGCATACAAGGTAGCCATTTTTGCAGATGTCCCAGTCCCACAAGGACATCGATCCAGAGCACCCGTCCATGTGGAAGGGTCATCCCAGTCAAGATCTCCTGAAGCAACATTAACAACATTCTTCCAATCTGCTTCTGGATTTGTAGTTGGCCCAGATAGCTGAGAAATAGTAATTCCTACTCCCGGATAGTCAGGATGTTCTACGGGTAATTGCTCCTGAGCAGCTTTTCGTATCATAGATGAAATACGAGCAATTTCACGACCATGTTCAGGGATAAGTTCAAGTCCTTCAAACTGGCGTACGTCAGCAATGACATAGAACATCCCCCCCCAGCCCACATCAACCTTTACTTTTCCTAAATGAGGTACATTAATTTCTGTGTCGATGTACGGCGCAAAGGCTGGGACATTCTTAAAAGCAACACTAGTAACTTTACCATTTGAGCACTCTGCTACAACATCGATAAGCCCAGCTGGAGCTTCTAGGGTAAGTTCAGTTATCGGTTCATGCATAGGCAACATTCCAGTTTCTAGTAATACCGTAACTACTGAAATGGTATTTCCACCAGACATCACTGGGTATTCAACCTGTTCCATTATAATATAACCGGCATCTGCATTCGGATGCTTAGGAGGAACAATGAGGTTACAACATAGAGGAGGATATCCCCTCGGCTCCCTTAACATAAGGTTTCTAAGCTGGTTATCATTTTTTTCAAGCCAACGCATCTGGTCATAAACTGTTTTTCCAGGTATATTAGGAACTCCTCCAGTAATTACGCGCATAGGCTCCCCGGAATGAGTATCTACAGCATGGATCATTCTTTTAAAACTCATATTTTACACTCCCCATTAATTAAATTAAAATTCTTATTAGTATATTTAATATTCGGAAATTAGTAGTTAGTCATATTGTACTTTGTTTAGCTAACTCAAATTCTTCAGTCATTTCTTTGCTTGGCGGTGAACCAATCTTCGAAAAAATGAAAATGGCTATAGTTGAAAAAATGAATCCTGGTACAATCTCGTATAATGTAAACGGAATAATGCCAGCAGTAGTAAGTAAACTCCAGAATATTACTGTCAGCCCCCCCACAATAATACCAACCAATATTCCATTTCTTGTAGTTCCTTTCCAAAATATCGAACACAAAACAGCTGGACCGAAAGCAGCACCAAAACCGGCCCATGCATAAGCCACTAAACCTAAAATTGAAGAATCCGGGTTTAATCCTATTACCGAAGCTATACCTATAACCGTCATAATAGCCAACCGAATAACCCCAAACAGTTCACGTTCTGAAGCATTCTTTCTAAACAAACCTTTATACAAATCTTCAGTCAAGGCAGTGGCTGAAACTAATAATTGTGTGCTTACGGTACTCATAACTGCAGCTAAGATGGCAACTAATAATATACTTGTGACCCAAGGATTAAATAGCACTTGGGATAGCTGAATAAATACTACCTCCGGATCGTTTAAGGGATTGTTAGCAAAAAAAGCGATTCCCACTACACCTATAAACATAGACCCATATAGGGCAACTACATTCCATGTAGTATATACTGCCCTCCCAATAGTAATTTCTTTCGAAGAACCAAAAGCCATGAACCTTATAAGGGCGTGGGGCTGGCCGAAGTATCCTAGTAACCCCCAACCTACTGCAGAGATAATACCCAATATTGTAATTCCCGAAAAGGCATCAAGATTGCTGGAAGAAACTTGTCCGACTTCACCTATGGTAGCTTTCCACCCTCCTAAATCAGTGAAAGCAACGATTGGAACAATTACTACAGCCAACAACATAATTATCCCTTGTATAAAATCAGTCCATGTTACTGCAAAAAAACCTCCTGTGGTGGTGTAAATGAGAACGACTAAACCAATCAATAGTAACCCTGTAGAGTATGAGATACCAAAAGTTTGTTCAAAGAGTAATCCTCCTGCTACTAGACCTGAAGAAACATAGAAAGTAAAGAAGATTATAATGAACAGGGAAGAAATGGTTTTTATAGTTTTGGTTTTATCACGGGTTCGATTTTCTAAAAAGTCAGGAACCGTTTCAGAATCACCGGCTATTATGGTGAATTGTCTAATTTTATTACCGACTAACCTCCAATTTAAAAAAGCGCCCGTTGCCAGGCCGACCGCCATCCAAACTCCATTTGAAATTCCCCCGGCATAAACTGCGCCAGGAAACGCTAGCAGCAACCAACCACTCATATCAGAAGCACCTGTGCTCAATCCACCGACTACTGGACCTAGTTTTCTCCCCCCTAATATATAGTCTGAAAAATCATTACTTTTCCTATATGCTAAGTAACCAATTAATAGTACTAACAAAAAATAGATGGTAAATACAGTCAAAGAAAAATAATCCATAGTTGATATATGCCTCCTTATATTAATTTACGCTCCTTCTCTGTTATGGAATGACTTTGTTTTCTACTTTTAGATTGATTTAAAATAGATATTAAAGAAAATAAGATAAGCAAAGGCATAGGTATAAATAAAACGAGTAATGTAACGGTTGTAAACATATCCTTCCACCTTTCTGCTTTATAACGTCCTCAAACATTTCCTATCGCTTTCACTCTTCTCAAATTATTCATCGGGTCCCAGATCGATAAAAGGTTATCCCAGGCTCTTCGATCTGAAAGTTCCTAGGGTTATAAACATTCCGACAATTTAAGCTAAAAAAATAATTCCTAATCCCCCCTTTGGTATTGATAGATAATTATGCAGTACAATTGATGTGTATAGTTGAGGAACTTGCACCGATTTGCAAGTTCCTCTTAATAATTATTTAGTGATTTGTGGCGGAAATAATTAAACTTGGGAGAAGATCTTTAGATAATCATAAGGCACAGCTTTTGAACCTGTTCCAGATCATTAACCTCTCAAATAGATGCAAGGAGACAGCTTTTGCCCTTTAACTAGCAATTACAGATTTATTCAAGACTTTGGATCAACAGTTTTAAATATCTTGGACATATGAAACATCCCGTTAAGCATCTACTCGCATTCCTCCTTCCTACTGGATCGGTACAGTCAATCGACCCCCCTCCCTTCTATGTGAATGGAAAATGAAAAAAGCACATTTAAACCTTTTGTTAATAAAAAAACTTTTTTGTTCCTTTGTTTATATAAAAATGGAAACGCTTACTTATATTGATTATTTTTACCATACCATCAGTTTGGTTTGTTGTAAACTATTTTTTTAAAAAAAGAAAAATTTATTCCATTTTAAATCTCGTTGTCAGTGTAGAATTAATCTAATATAATACCTTTTTCTTTTAGAATACTAAATAGATCTTGAATTTTCGGTACTGATGTGTCGGATGTCCGTTTCCCTAATTCAACTACAATAGCCTCTATAAGTGTAATAATGGGAATAACAGTAAAATATTTACCACTTAAGTCTAACCTCAAGATGACGTCTGCATATTCAGAAACTGGACAAGAAAGTTGATCAGTAATTAAAACAATTGGAATATCTCGTTCCTTTGCCACATTTGCTGCATCTATTGTACCTTGTAAATAATTAGAAAAAGCAAAAATAATAAGTACTTCATCTTGTTCACATTGTAAGATTCTATCAATCATTGCCTCACTATCATGACTTAACTGCTGAACATTGGGGTGGAATTCTATTAAAAGTGATTCCATGTAAATTGCTATACCCTTATAAGTTCGTAATCCCAATAGGTTTATTCTAGTTGCGCTATCAA
This sequence comes from Virgibacillus sediminis, assembly GCF_042643265.1. Taxonomy (NCBI): domain Bacteria; kingdom Bacillati; phylum Bacillota; class Bacilli; order Caryophanales; family Bacillaceae; genus Virgibacillus; species Virgibacillus sediminis. Next base: position 109,888 of record NZ_JBHRRZ010000008.1, read on the forward strand.
TCATATCCATTGCTAAGCTGAAATTTTCTATCAGTTGGGGAGTTATAGATTTTTCTATTAAATCAATTCCTTGTTGACCTCCAACTGAGAGAGGGGTATTAGAGTTGCTATCATCTGAAACAAACGATTTTTGGACATTTAACCACTTATTTGATTGATTAACTTGAATTTGGTGAAATTCCTTCTTTAATTCAAAAAAGCTGTCATACCCTAAAGCCTTAATTAAACGCATTACTGTCGTTGTACCAACTCCTGCTCGGTCCGCTAATTCTTTAACGGTCAGTAATCCAATTTCCTTATAGTGCTCCAAAATGTAAGAACATAATTTTTCCTGTTTCTTTGGCAGTGAACTTTGGATAGATATTAATTTATCTATTATACTTTTACTTTCTTGCTGTCTACTCATAACAACCTTCCTTCTTCTTTTGATTTTGAGATAGTTCACTAAATAAAGCGAATACTAATTACAGTGTATGTTAATAATAACAGATTTAATTTTTGTAAAGAATTATTAATTTATATATTAGAAAAAATATTTGGTAAGATGGGAGGCTTGGTGCTTACCTAATCATCTCTGTTATGACTGAGAAACGGCCTGGAACTTCACTAGCAGAAAATTAAAATATGGTCATATGATGCTACTGCGAGGAACAAAGTATAAGTAAAATTAACAGAAACAAACAATTTCATCTTAAAGGGGCTGTCTGTAAAAGTACACCTTTACGAACGGTCTAGGTAATCAACAAAACTAGCGAATTTCACGTTCGTAAAACACTCGAAATTAATTACGAACGTTCGCGGTTTCCTGTAGACCTTTACGAACAGATGGGCGTATAATTAAGGAAGAATCTACCATTGAAAGAGAGGTTATTCTTTAATGGAAGTAAGGCAGTATGGATATATACGGGTGAGCAGCAGAGACCAAAATGAAGAACGGCAGGTCGCAGCCATGAAAGAACGGGGAATCAAGCAGCGGGATATCTTTATCGATAAAGTAAGTGGGAAGGACTTTGATAGGGAGCAGTACCAGCTATTAAAACGTATCCTTCGCCCGGGAGATGTGCTGTACATCCATTCCCTCGATCGCTTCGGCCGAAATAAAGAGGAGATTGTACAGGAGTGGAATGCTATCACGAAAGAATTGCAAGCTGACATTGTCGTATTGGACATGCCGTTGCTTGATACCACTCAATACAAGGACAGCATGGGAACATTCATAGCGGATCTAGTCTTGCAAATCTTGTCCTGGATGGCCCAGGAAGAAAGAGACCGGATAAGAAAACGACAGCGGGAAGGAATTGATGTTGCAATAAAGCAGGGGAAACCTTTCGGGCGTCCTAAAGTGCAGATAACCGATAAATTCATGGAAGCTTACGGAGAGTGGAAAAGGGGAGAGATTACAGCTATAGAAGCCATGCAACAGGCTGGGGTTAAAAAAACTACCTTTTACAAATTAGTAAGAGAGGCGGAGCACCCATCAACTCCCACTAACTGACTATGATAAATTATTAGCACTTTGGGTGGAAGCAGCTAAATTAAATAATCAGGGTGAATTAAAAAGGAAGGTGGAATATGCAAAAGTTTTCAAAAGAGGTTATTAACCAATTAAAGCATTATGTCTATATTTACTCAGACCCCGAGACCGATGACATTTTTTATGTCGGAAAGGGTGTGGGCAATCGCGTATTTTCGCACTTAACCGATAATGAGGATGTAGAAAAGAGCCGCATGATTAAACGTATTCGGGACAGGGGACAAGAACCCAAAATCGAAATTCTTATTCACGGACTGGAAGATGACCATACAGCCCTGAAAGTTGAAGCTTCAGTGATAGACCTTATTGGAAAGGAGAAATTGACGAATCGAGTGCGTGGTTTTCAGAGTGGTGTCTTTGGAAGAGTTAGCGTTAACCAATTAATCTCTCACTATGATCGGGAGCATGTCATCATCGATGAGTCTGTGATGTTAATCCGTTTAACCAAAGCTTTTCGTTATGATTTAACAGACATCGAATTATATGACGCAGTCAGGGGGGTATGGCGAATCGGGGATAATCGGGAAAAAGTAGATTATGCATTTGCAGTATTTGATGGTATTGTGCACGAAGTATATAAAGTGGAAGGCTGGTTTAAGGCGGGAAGTACCTTCAATACAAGAGGGAGGCTCGATAACGATTCCCGGTGGGAGTTCGTCGGTCATATCGCAGAGGATACCATGAGATCCAAATATTTGAGGAAATCGGTTGAACACTATCTGACAAGAGGTGCACAGAACCCGATTAAATACGTGAATGTATTGAACAAGTCTGTTTGAATTATTACTGCTTTGTAACATCTTGTTTGAACAGTTGTACCTTAATTGTCCTGAGGGTGATGAGGAAAGAGGGAGGGTTCGGACTGCATCATGTTAGGGTATTGAGTTAATCACACAACAATGGAAGTTTTTCGGATACTGTATAGGTCAACTACAGATTTGTAGTTGACCTATGACTATATTTATTTTGGAATTTATCTGAGCTCGTCATCTAAAGGTATAATGACTTCATCTAACATTTTTCTCCACTGACGTTTCATTTCTGGTCCGTACTTCAATGGTTTTGCATCAAGATTAACAGCTTTATACTTATCAAATTGCTTGCTGTTGAGGATGCCGCCAATATTTGGAATAGGGTCGATTCCTATCAAGTATTGAATTGCAGATAGATGCAGCTCATTTTCTTCCACAAACCATGTATTTGCAAATTCTTCAATCGCTTTATTGCGTGCTTCAGTAAAAAATCCTCGTTTTACTATAAAAATATCTTCATCTGTATTTACTTCTTCGGCATCAATAGCATTTAAAATCGCACGGTATACATTCTTAACCATTTCTGATTTCTCTAGTTTCTGAAGTGCCTGTTCAATATCGTCACGAATATTTTTATTATTAGCTGAGTATGTTTCCAATAATTTATCAATGTAGGTTGAGTCTATATCATAAATCTTGATCGCATTGTCTCCATAGAATTCAATATCGGAGAAATCTGGTTCTGGTCCATCAATAATATTCTGGTCATCGACTAGCGAACCTTTAATTGTGTTATATATGCCGATATATTCTTCTATCGTTCTTACTTGATTTTGAAGTGCTTCTGATTGTTCCATTTCATCGTTATATTCATTATACGTTACTAACGCTTCGTAGGAATTATTAAGCTCTTGGAATGTCTTTACAAATTCAATCCGAGTATCAATAGGTGAGTGTTCATTAATATCGTTTGGATTTGGGACGACAGATTTTAATGTTTTATGGGCCTTTTTAAAACGTTTCTTTGACTCACCATATGTTGGATAAACAAGTGTAGACTCTTCTTGTTCTTGAGAATATAACTTCGTCGCTTCTTGTACATTCTGCTCCATAGTGTATGGCTTTCGAAAGGTTACTATTAACCCCTTTGTTTTTTCTGGGTATGTTCGATTGGTCCGAGAAAATGCTTGAATCAAATTGGCATAACTTAAATTCCGATCGACAAATAACGTTTGAATGGTTGGTGCATCAAAGCCCGTTAATAAGCGATCAACAACGATGACAAGGTCAATTTGTTTTCCGAACTCCTTAAACTCTGCTTTCTTACGAGCCAAACGATTATTAATATCGCCATTATATCGTTCCATATCTTCTATGGACCATGCTGTATCGTAATAATCATTATAGTCCTTGATGATTTCTTTCATTTCATCTTGGTTTAGTGTGGCATTCTCTTCGTTTTCTTGTAACGAATAGGTGATGGCAATCCGAGGAAAATCCGAGTCTTCAACCGTACGTCCTTTTCTTATGGGGTTATCAGCAAATTCTTCAGTCAACCACTCTGGATTTTTGGTCATTTCTTTGATTGCATGATAATAACGTTTCGCCATATCAATTGAACTTGTTGTTAATATGGCGGATTTTTGTGGTCGACCGTTTTGGAAGTCAAATTTCATATAAGCGTTATCTGGCCTGAAAATCTTATGAATGACCTTCTGGATATGTTCATCCCTTTCAAAAGAGGAGGGTTCAATATATTTTTCTTTTTCTATGCCATCCATTTGATCAATCAAGTCATTTATTTCATCATTAGTAGAATCAGCATATTTTTCATTGTTACGGAGTTGGTCAAAGATATAATTATTTAGTGATGTCGGTTCAATCGTATCTTCATGTTCTACTTGAAACCCTAAAACAGCGCCATCTTCTAGTGCGTTTTTAATCGTATAGGTATGCAGGACTTCTCCATATTGATCACGAGTCGTGCGTGCTAATTGACCTTTCGCTTGCTTTTTATTGACATTGAAAATTGGCGTACCTGTAAAGCCGAACCAGGTGGAGTTTGGAAAGAAATCTTTCATACTTTCCATTCCTTCCGCACTTAATGCACGATGACATTCATCCACGATAAAAACGATGTGTTGTCCTAGTAGTTTCTTAAAGCGTTGCGTACCTTTTTTCTCTTCTACCTTTTGTGCATGGCGTAAAGCTGATTCTAGCTTTTGACGAGTCGTGATGATGACTGTATTTGAATTAGCGTCAGATAATAATGTATTACTTAGTTCTTTTGCGCTGCCAGTTCCGACAATTAAGCTGTTAGAATGCGCATTACCAGAAGAGATGCCAGTATTAAATTCAGAAGCGAATTTAGTGAATTCAGAAGTAGTTTGGTTATCCAAATCTTTACGGTCAATCAGCATAATGGTACGGTCTACACCGGCTTTACGAGCTAATAACTTTGTAGAAACAAAACTGGTTAATGTTTTCCCAGAACCAGTTGCATGCCAAACAAACCCAGACTCATGTTTCATGGCGGATTTATATAAGGCTTGAATTGCATGAATTTGATACGGCTGTAAAACCATTAATGTTTTATTATCATGGTCGTCACTCACAATCGTATAATCAGCAATTAACCGGTGGGCGTCTGGTATATTTAGGACCTGTTTTACAAATTCATAGAGATTTTCTACTTTTTTATTATCTGTCGTTCGCCAGCTAAAAAGAAATTTCTTATGCATATTTTTGGGCAATGCATTCGCAAAATAGCGGGTCGTTTGTTCATTAGAAACGACAAATAATTGCAGTGTAGAAAAGATATTCCCTCTAAACATGCCTTCTTCTGCATATTTCTTAATCTGATTATACGCTTGGAATACACCATCTTTGGCGCTAGCTTGTTTTAGTTCTAGTTGAACAATCGGTAAGCCATTGATTAAGAGAGTTACATCAAAGCGACGATCACGGTCATCCACATTTGTTTTTTGTTTTGCAATTTGGTGAACGACTTCGTATGTAGAGATCCCACCACCAATATCTTGATTGGAATACAATACTAAGGCCATCGGACCTAAGGAAGCATTTTCCCGTTCAATGGTAATACGAGCAATTCCATTCTCCCCTTTGAGCCATCTTGCAGCATCAAAAGGGGTTTTTGTTTTTAATAACAGTTCTGTTTTAATCGTGTCAAATTCCTTATCTGTAATGGGATGCTCCCCAATTTCAGATAAGTTGTTTTGTGTAATGATTCTCCGTAAATTTTGCCAGAGGTCCTCTTCAGACTTTAAGTCAGGACGATAATTCCATTGATTATACCCTTCCCCTAATACTTCAATCAAACGACGTTCTACTTCTGCTTCATCGTTATGCATTTTTCTTCCTCCTCTCTATTCAATAATTAGACAAACATTTTTTGTAGAAATGCTTTTTTCGTATCTTTCAAGGCATCTAATTCACGTTGATGAAGAGTTACGAGGTGGTCGAGATTGGCGAAGAAATCACCTATTTTAGATTGTTCCTTCTTTTCAGGAACAACGATTCGCGTTCCTAATATCTCATCTTTATTCACAAATTTTGTAGCATTTCCCGTCGTCACTTTTTCAAAATAGCGTTGACTGTTTAATCTTTGCAACTGTAATTGAATAAATTTTGAATTTGCTTCATTGATTGGTGTAATTTTTAAGATATTCCAAGCAATCAAAAATTCCCTACTATCAGTTACAACAGCACTCGGGCCAATCGTTCCTATATTTGCAAAAAGAATATCATCTATATCCGGGACATATTTAGGGAAATATTCTGAATATCGCTCTTTATCTAAATAACGAGCATCATCAAAAGAAATTGTTCCACTTGTAATATGTTTTGATTGTAGTACCTTTACTCCATTGTCCGAATATTCAACTTTGTCACCAGCAGTATTGATGCCTTGATATGCACTTTTGAGTAAATCCCTCAACTTTAGCTTTTTCCAATCTCCAGTAAACCCCGGGAACCGAACCTCAGGCACGGACTCTCCTTCTTTTGGAAACATTTTTTGCAAGAATCCTTGTTTTGTTTGTTGAAGGGTGGTTAGTTCTTGTTCATGGATTGCTATCGAATCGTCAAGTTGTTTAAAAAGGTTTCCGATTTTGGTTTGTTCTTCTCCTGAAGGGATAGGAATAGGCATTTCACGAAATACAGAATCTTTGATAGCAAACCTGTCTGACCTTGCACCAGAATCTCCATTTAATTTCATGAATCTATGCCAATTGTTACCTGAGAAGTAGTATTCTAAATATGTTTTATCAACGTCATGCGTATGGAATACATAATACAGTGGTGACATTACACCAGTTCTTCCTAACTTATTTCTCTTAATTGGACCTACTGGAGCAAAGTTAGAAATCCTTGGGTTATAAACAAAATAATCTGGGTGAACAATATAGTAACCATTTAAGTTCTTTTTGTTGGAAATATCTTTTTCAAAAAAATCACGTTGGGTGATAATTCCAAACTCCGCTGAATTTGTAAGTGTTTCAGAGTAATTATTATCTTTATTCTTCTCAGTAACTTTTTCCGAAATCTCTCCTAATTTATGCTGTTCCCACTTTCCAGTAAATCCCGGAAAGCGAATTTCTGGTGTCTGTTTATTTTCCACGATTAAACACCTCTAATGCACCTTTGATCCATTCTTCGTTTTCTTTATCAAATTGTAGCGAAGAAATTGTTTCATACAAGCTAGACTCAAGTTCTGCTTTTTCTTTTCGAATGTCTTGGATTGTTGAGCCAATTGCAGCCATGTCAACTGGCTCATCTTCTTCAAACGTATCAACGTAACGAGGAATATTCAAATTGTAATTATTCTCTTTGATTTCCTCAAAAGAAGCTAAGTGGGCATATTTCTCCACGTCTTCTCGGTTTTTATACGTTTCGACAACCTTATCAATATTTTCTTTCGTAAGTTTATTTTGGTTCTTTCCTTTTTCAAATTCTTTACTCGCATCAATAAATAATACATCACGATTATTGCGGTTTTTCTTTAAAATTATTACGGTTGTTGGAATGGATGTCCCGAAAAACAGGTTGGCTGGCATGCCAATTACAGAATCAATACTTCCATCTTCCAGTAATTTCTTGCGGATTACACCTTCTGCAGCTCCACGGAACAATACACCATGTGGTAAGACGATTGCCATTGTTCCTGAATCTTTCAAATGATAGTAACCATGTAAAAGAAAGGCAAAATCTGCTTTCGATTTTGGTGCTAACTTCCCGTAACGATTGAAACGAGAATCATCTAAAAACGATTTATCTGATGACCATTTTGCCGAGTAGGGTGGGTTCATCAAGACGGAATCAAAAGTGTAAGGCTCATCTGTTGGCCAATCTTTATTCAATGTGTCTCCATTGCGCAGTCGCATATCTTCTTTTCGTACACCATGTAAGATTAAGTTCATTTTTGCTAGATTGTACGTTGTTGTATTTAGTTCTTGTCCATGATACTTCACACTTTCTGGATGATTAATATAGTTTCGTACATTCAGCATCAGTGAACCCGACCCCATCGTTGGGTCATATACACTTAACAATTTTTTATCCTCTTGACCGATTGCTACGATCTGGGCCATCATGTCCGATACTTTACTTGGTGTATAGAATTCGCCTGCTTTCTTTCCGGCCTCTGAAGCAAATTCACCAATCAAGAATTCATAAGCATCCCCGATAACATCACCGTCATGTCCCATGACATCAACTTCACTTAGTTTCTTCAAGACGTCGGAGATGGTAATGTTTCGTTGTTGATCGTCTGAACCGAGTTTTTTGGAAGTCAAGTCTACATCATCAAATAATCCACTAAATTGGTCGTATTTCGTGGACAAATCAATAAAAGCTTTGTTCAGATCATTCAATTGAAATGTATTTTGTTTTGCTTGCTCAGCTAATACATTAAATAGATAGTCCGGTTCCATATGGTGGCCTAACGTATCGACTAATGTTTCAATCAAGTCATCTTTTACTTCTTCATCAGCTAATAAGTCCCGATATAATTGGGTTTGCTTTTCCTGCGTGTTATATTCTTCAGGTGATTCATCTGCAATTTCAACAACTTTCACTAATAACTTGTCCGATAAGTACTTGTAGAAAATTAACCCTAGTAAGTAATCTTTGTATTCGGATGCATCCATTTTACTGCGTAAGCTATCTGCAGCGCTAAATAATTTTGAATTTAATTCTGACATGTTATATTCCTCACTCTTCCTATTATTGTTCTAATTTCTTCAGTGCTTCTAAATATAGTTGCTCTTCAAGTTCTGTTTGTTTCTTTGCTAAAGCTTGGCGTTTCTTCAAATTTAGATAAGCTTTTCCTATCATTTGTTGTTTCTCCATGCTTGGTAGTTTCATATCCAAAGATTTAAGAATGGCTGGCGTTAATTTTCGTACAGTGCTTCCTTGCATGGATATCGCCATTTGCTTTTTCATGGAGTATGATTCATTCAACGCATAACAGAGATAGCTATGATCCAATTGCTGGTGTTTAATAATTAGATTAGCAAAGTTTTGGTTAATGATTTTCCCTTGATTTACATCACTTACCAGGGTAGCTTTTGAACTTACAAAGCTGAAAACAACTTCTCCATATCTACTTAGATAGCTGTCTTTGTCACTGGAATTTCTATTAGAGATACTAGCTTTTGAATCGAGGAATAAGCCATCCAAATCATTCGTTAAATCTTCGTATGTATAAGCAACTAAAGTGGGGTCATATTTCTCGTTTCCTCTAGAAAGGTTTCTTCCTATTTTAACTGTTACAATATCTTCAAGTTTCATATCCCGCCCTCTTTAAAAATATTTTTAAAAAATTACTTAACCATATTAGCTATTTAATCATATCATTAGGAAGTATTAAGTCAACAATTCGTATGTAATTTTTACGAATTACATAAGTTGTTGGATAGCTATTATGTCCTATCAAGTACTTTATGAAAAAATATTAGAAGGACACTTGATTTGTTTTGGTGCATTAAAGGTTTAAAAGAATAATACTGAGGTGGAGCTATTATCGAAGAAAAGAAAGGTATAATGTTTATAAAGATACTTCAAGCAAAGAAGAATGCGGATAAAATGCGTCAGAAAAAAATGGGAAATTTTACATAAACTATCAAATTAATCAATAAATGATATGATTAGTTCTATAAAATTTAATTATTTAGGAGAGGTTGGTAAAATGGATTTTAAATATGATGTAACAGTCTCTTTTGCTGGTGAAGACAGGAATATAATCGAACCAATTGCTCTAGAATTGCATCGAAAAGGCGTTTCGATTTTCTATGACAAATTGGCACAATCAGACCTATGGGGAAAAGATCTGTATCAACATTTAGCAGAGGTATATAGCTCAAAAGCAAAATATTGCATAATTTTTGTATCCGCTCATTATCTAAAAAAAAGCTGGACAAAACACGAGCTAAAAAGTGCACAGTCTAGATCTTTTCAACAGGATCAAGAATATATATTGCCAATTAAATTAGATGACTCAGAAGTGCCAGGATTACCAATTACTTTAGGTTACTTAGACGCAAGACAAATGAACACAGAAGAATTACTAAAAATAATCTTAGATAAATTAGGATTTGAAAACAAGAAAAAAGATACTATTCTTTTTTGGAAAATTAGGAGCGTCATAAATGCAAATGATCCTATGGATTTATTATCACTTGGAAGAGATATAGATGTTGGACCTCCTAGTGACGAATATGACCCCGAAATAGAAGAAATTTATGATATTTTACCTTTAGCAAAATCACCAGAAGAATTATCTGATGGGATAATTAGGATTTTCGCAAAGTATTTCTCAGTTGAGGACGCTCTTAGATTTCGCAATTATAGCAAGTTATCAGAAGAGATTTGGGAACTTAAAGATGGTAATAGTCTTGGAGGACTATATAATTATGGAAAGGGAATCTAAGTATACGTTATTTTAATAATATAACGTATACAATTCGGTTCCTTACAATCATAAAGTATCATAACTAAAGAGTTATGATACTAAGAATAGTAGGTTTTTATAGAAATTGGGCGTTCGAGAATAAGAAGCAAGAGTAAGTAGGTAGCGATAAAAAGTAGACCTATTTAACCCAGCAGCATCTAATATTCCCTGAAGACTATACTCCTTACTGTCATACACTTTAAAGGCCAATTCCAGCTTGGAATGGCTTTTTTGGTCGACCGCCTATTCTTCCTGAAATAATCTCGCATTCAAAATGGAGCTAGCCATCAAAGATGGTAAGCGGAGTTTTCCCATAAGCGTTGTTGCCAATGAGCTCATTATTTGATAGATATGAGGTTAATCCATACTCCTTATAAGTTAAGTCTTTAATTAAATCAACAAAATGTCATGTTGTTAATTTTGTCGAGTGGATAGATGCAAACTTTGAAAGACTAGTTACATCCTGCGAAGATGTGAATTACACTATTACAAGACTTGATTTCGATATGATATGGAATTTGTGCAAAAGAGTTTTATTATTCCAATTGATATTGAAACAGTATTTTGTAAATTATGTTATATTTTTAATATAAGGGCATTATGGAATTTCAGGTAGTAGTAAGAAAACAATATTTGAAGAGAGGTTGTGAGGAAATGTCGTTGAAACCTCTGGTTTTTGTAGCAATGCCATTTGGTAAGAAAAGTGATGATCGCACTACAATCGATTTTAATGCCATATATGAAGACGCGATTAAACCAGCTATAAGAGAATTTGAACAAGATTTAGAAGTAATACGAGCGGATGAAGAAACAATAGGTGGATTTATACATGGGCCTATGTATGAGCGCCTATTGTTATCTGAAATTGTCATAGCTGATTTAACATTAGCAAATTCTAACGTTTTTTATGAGCTTGGGATCAGGCATACTGCTCGTCCAAAGTCTACTATATTGCTCTTCTCCAAAGATACTAGACTTCCTTTTGATGTTCTTCCATTGCGTGCAATCCCATATGAACTCACTACTAAGGGAGAATTAAGTGAAGAGGAATGTGAGCGGTTAAAAAAGGAAATTAAAAGTAGAATAGTTGAAGCATTGGCTGAAGGGAACCCTGATAGCCCACTATTCCAACTCATAAGTGATTTTCCAGGAGTAAAGATAAAGCACGATCAAGCAAACTCATTTAGAGAAAGATTATTTGAGATTGAGAGCCTACACGAGAAACTAGCTGACCTTCGCCATTCAAAAGAGTCAGACACCTTAGAAAGAATAAAAGATATAGAAAGTCAACTAGGCCATTTAGAATCCTCTTCATATGAATTATTATATGATCTTTTGATGTCTTATAGAAGTATTGAAAGCTGGGAAGATATGGTTCGTTTAATTGAACATTTTCCTCTTGAATTAAGAGAAAGTATTAAAGTTCAGGAACAACTTGCTTTGGCTTTAAATAGAAGAAATAAAAGTCAAGATCGAGATAGAGCAATTAGAATATTAAATTCAATATTAGAGAATTATGGAGATTCTTCTGAAACTCTAGGAATTTTAGGTAGAATTTATAAAGATAGGTATTTTGAAAAAAGTTCTACAGGAGACAACAGAGGAGCTAGGGGAGCACTAAAAGAAGCGATTAATTGTTATTATAAAGGATTTGAAGAAGATCCGCGCGATTATTACCCTGGTATTAATTTGTTAACCTTGTTGTTCATTCAAAATAGTGGAGATTCTAGAGAATGCTTTGATAAGTTAAAACCTCTAGTGAAATTTTCTTTAGAGAGACAAGGTGACTTAGAATCAACTAACTATTGGGTTATAGCTTCTTTATTAGAGTTCGCATCGTTATGTAAAAACTGGAACCTTGCAAATGAAGCAGCAGATAAGATGTTAAATACCCCATATGGAAATATGGAAATAAAAACGACATTAAATAATCTTAACTTTATTCTTAATGAATTAGAAGATAGAAATGAGGATACAACTCAATTGAAAGAAATAATAGATGATTTAAGCAAATAAAAAGGGGACCCCCTTTTTATTTGCTTAAAGTGAATGTCTTCTAATTGAACTAACTATAGAGCTTGTTGACCAACCTACTAACTCATCAGCTTTTTCTTGAATTTCCATAGGTGTCCTTTTTTGACCTCTTGGTTTAATCGCTACAATGGGTTTATTTTTATCTTCAGCTATTTCTATTTCCTTTAAGATCCACTTACTATGACTATAATACATTCCAGATATTATCAAGACGATATTTGTTCCGGATATTTGTTCCTCTAGTTCTTTTTCTAATTCTGCATCTGTCGCAGTATCCAAAGAATCATGTTCTGGGACACTATGATTACTCCATTTAAACCTTGGCGCTTTATCAAGCATTTCTTCTAACTTGTAATATGAGTCGTTGTGTCCCCAAGCATGACTAATAAAACACCTATAGTTCTTCAAAGCGGAATTTGTAGAGTACATATATAAAACCCCCCTATGCAAAGTGTAATATGAAAATAATTCCATATATTTAAGTGTAATACATTACAGAATATTTTAACAGAAATTATAGTCAGGCAAGTCTTTAAAATTCATAGAAGAGACTAATTTTTCTTGTTGCTCAAGTCTTTATCTAATAGTTGCATAGGGACGTAAATTCCAAAATTCCCCTTTTCAGAAACAAAACAGTCAATTTCTTAATTATTTTAGGATTCGCGTCAACTTATAGAGAGGGAGGACGAATAAAATGATTGAGGATATCAGCTAATAATTATAGCTCCTTAAGTTGTAGAGAGAAACTTTGTTAAATAATAACTTTGCACCATAACATTCTTAGTGATAACATAAGAACAAATGTTCTAATCACTTAGAAAGGTGGATGCATAATGGGCCAACTAAACGATCGTGGAACCAAAAAGTGGACTTCATTAATGATGCCGGAGCATATTCAGCTGTTAAATCAGATGTGGAAAGAGAAAGAATACAAAGAGAAACCCATTCTTGATGAGCAAAAGATGCAGGATATCAACGCTCAACTGCAGCTGGCGATACATAATAACTTGACAGTTAACATTAAAAATAATGCCAACCGTGACTATGAAACGATTGCAGGTAAACTGCTGAAAATTGATTCGTTGGATAAACAAATCCAGTTAAATGAATGAAGACCGAACCGTTATTCCCTTGGAGAGTAACTTTAGATATATCTATTGACTAGCGCCTCAATTGAAGGGTAAATTTTTGGATATAAGTGGTATTAGCAGCAGGAATACGTTTATTCCTGTCGAATATATATTTCTACTAGTACTATTTGCTTATAGAACGAGTAAGGAGAATAGCCACATGGAAACTGAATACATGAAAGAAGCCTATGGCTTGCTGTTTGAGATTGAAACCGGGCTGAGTCAATACATTGAACAAACAATGGAGGAAACCTATGGGATCGGCTGGCAGATACAGGCTCCTGTCACCATGAAATATAAACCCTATTCCAAACACTTCACTTCCTTTTATTACCACGAACTTATCTCCATGCTGCGAGCTTACCCCTGTTTTGATGAACTTCCTAAAGATGTTTACCTCCAGCTGCTAAGAACCATTCCCCTCAGAAATAAAATTGCTCATTGTAAGAGTATTAGTGATCCAGAAATGACACAATTACAAGATACTTACAAGTTGGCTATGGAATATATATGCTTTACGGGAGAAGTTACTGGTTATACCACGGGCAAGGAATCAACCGTTTCTTGTCTACACTATTGATGCTAGAGTATCGTAGCATTTTAGGGTTGAGTACAATTGTATTGAGGCTTTGAAATTACGTTTGATAATTTTTATGAAAAGTTTGATTAAACTTAAGCTGATAGCAGGATTTCATAAATTCAGCAATCGGGCCATATCTGGCTAACCTCATAATACGAACGGGGGCAGGTTAGTTTAAGTGAAATGTTTTAGCTTGTTCAACAATCGGGCGAGATCGTTGAAGGTTATTAGAGATGTGTAGCCACATAACCAAATAACTTGTATCCATCACGACTACATGTATATTATTATATATAAAGGTTAAAGTACAATAAACTAGTGATTAATAAAGAAATTTAACAATGGAGGAATAGATAGTGAGTAGGTTATCAGAGAAAGTAGTAATTATAACTGGAGCAGCAAGTGGTATGGGAGAAAGTTTCGCAAGATTGTTTGTAGAAGAAGGAGCAAAAGTTGTACTAACTGATATTAATGAAGAAAAGGGTCAAAAAGTAGCAGAGGAACTTGGAGAAAATGCACTTTTTGTTAAACACGATGTAGCTAATAAAGATGATTGGCAAGTAGTGGTTGACAAGACAGAGAATACATTTGGGCCGATTACTGGGCTTGTTAATAATGCCGGAATAGTGGGACCAAATGATATCCCGTTGGAAGATTTAAAAGATGAAGATTTTAATAATGTTATTGCCATTAATCAATACAGTGTTTTTAAGGGTATGCAAACTGTAGTAAAATCTATGAAAAAAGCTAATGGTGGGTCCATTGTAAATATTTCTTCGACTGCAGGTTTAGTTGGATCTGTAAATGTTACTCCATATGTTACAACAAAATTTGCAGTAACTGGCATGACTAAAGCCGCTGCACTTGAGTTTGCAGAATATAATATACGAGTTAATTCCGTACACCCTGGTGGAATTAAGACTAATATAGACGTATTCGATGCGGTTAAAAAAGCTACTCCATTAGGACGGATTGCGGAACCTGAAGAAGTTTCATATTTAATCTTATATTTAATTTCAGATGAATCAACATTCTCAACTGGCTCAGAATTTGTTGTAGACGGTGGATTTACAGCTCAATAATTTTAATAATATCTTCTCCCCCCCCATCATTCATTGAGGGGGGATTTTATTGTGGCCCACTGTTGCACAATCTAGGTAGTTCAAATCAAATCCACCATACGGTTACTTTTCCTTCCAACAAAAGCCGGTTATACGTGACCATCAGTCTATCAAGGCCTCTTTTACTATTACTATTTAGATATTGTATAGTGCAAAATAAAAGTAGTGAGAATTAGAAAAAAACCTTAGAACCCTGCAACTGTTATGAGTGAAGAAAAAAGGCTCGCCAGCCCAACCAAAAAAACCAAAAGTGCTTCTGAATATTGCTTTAACGTAGACCCAGTCGTGCCATCTTTTTGATTCACTTAGATAAAGTGTCCAAACAGGTCGTAGGCATATTTTTGTTCTTGGAGCCTCTGTGGTAATAATTTTATGCAATAAACGGTAGCTAGGAGTTTGCCTGGCATGGAAGCCTATCATTACCACCTCTCCTTGTAAAGACTGTTTCTATACTTTTGTAGCAGGTCAATAATACTGGATCTCTTAATGGCAGAGATGAGTCAACATGAGGTCCTAGGTGGATCAATTTTTGGCACAGATAGTCCATTTCAGTAGCAATATTCACTCAACAAAAACAGTTAATTTAACATTATCTCCCACCCTCTTGAATTTTTCCAATAGAATCTAACGAGAAGGATACAATTATTTTAATTTTTTAATATCAGTGTATAGACAAAAGTCTAAATATAATTTATATTAGTAGCATGATGGTTGGACCATCAAACATCCAAGCGAGGGGTAAGTATTAGGAGTTGCGCGGCTCAAAAATAATAATAAGGGGGAAGTTAGAAATGAAAAAGGTATTTACAGTTTTAATGGTAAGCTTGTTTTTGGTTGTAAGCGCTTGCTCTGATGGGGCGTCAGGCGGGTCTGATAATGTTGAATTGAGTGTTGCTCATATATTTCCTGATAGTCATCCAGGAGGTATCTTTTTAGAAAAGTTAGCTGAGGAGTTGGATAGTGCTACAAATGGGGAAGTTACTCTACAAGTTAATCATAATGCTGTGTTAGGTAGTGAAGCGGATCAGATGGAACAAATGCAGGCAGGGAACCTGGATATGGCTTTGTTTTATGCTACTTCTAATTTTCAAGCATTTGATCCTGCTTTGGCTGTTGAGGAACTACCTTTTATCTTTTCTGATGTTGCTCATGCAAGAAAGGCATATGAAGGAGAATATGGGGATAAAGTAAAAGAAATGGTAAAGGAATATGACTTTGAGATAATTTCCTACTGGGAAAATGGTTTTAGACATTTCACTAATAATACACGGCCGATTTTCGAACCTAGTGATATGGATGGTATTAGGTTTAGGAGTTCAGAAATACCATTAAGATTAGAAATGTTTGATTTATTAGGGGCTAATGCTGTTTCTATGGGGTTTGATGAATTATTTACTGGATTACAACAAGGGACAGTAGATGGTCAAGAAAATCCGTTAGTAACTATTGACTCAGCCAATTTTGCTGAAGTGCAGCAGTATCTTTCGCTTTCTGGACACATATATAACTCAGCTCCTCTTACTATGAGTACCAACAGTTTATCCAAACTAACCGATGAACAGAAAGAAACTCTATTCTCTATAGCAGAAGAACTGAAAATTGAACAGCAAAATATGTTAGACGAAAGAAATGAAGAGCTTGAACAAAAGTTAACTGAACAGGGGATGGAAATAAATGAAACTAATAGAGAATCTTTCGTAGATGCTGTTCAACCATTATGGGATTCATTTGCTAAAGAAAATGGTGATGAGTTGATGAATCTTATAATTGATTCTGAATAGATTGGGGCAATAATATGGATAACAAAATGTCAATATGGATTGAAAGATTAATAAATATACTAATTATCGTTATATTTGTATCTATGACAGTTATCGTGTTTACCCAAGTAGTATTAAGATATGTGTTTGATATGAATATTTCATGGGCCGATGAATTTTCAAGGTATGGTATGGTTTGGATTGCTTTTCTTGGTGCAACTATAGGCGTGAAGTATGGTGAACATACTAGAATTGACTTTTTTATTAAACTATTGCCTAAAAAGGGAAGGGTCTTCATTGAAATAACTAACAAGATTATCTCTGTAGTATTTCTGGGTGTCATTTCTTATTTCTCCGTTACATCGCTAGGAGATATGATGACGATGATGACGCCATCGCTGCAAATCCCAACAGGTATTGTTCACCTAGTAATACCAATATGTGGTGGGTTAATGATTATATATCTAGTGCTTCAAGCAATTGATATTTTTAGAAATAGGAATGAGAAGGGAGACCATTTCACATGATTATTTTTCTTATACTTGGTATCCTTCTGATCATTGGCCTTCCAGTTAGTTTTGCTATTGGGATGTCTGGTGTTGTTTTCTTTTTAATCCAAGGTACATCTGCATCACCAAGTATTATTCCACAGCAAATGTTTAGTGGATTAAATTCATTTCCACTATTAGCTCTTCCATTTTTCTTGTTAGCAGGAAACTTAATGATGTATGGAACTACTCCAAGATTAATGAGATTTGCTAATGCATTATTAGGGTTTATTAAAGGAGGATTATCAGGTGTTTCAGTAATTGCTTCCGCGTTTTTTGGCGCAATTTCTGGATCAGGAGTTGCTACCGTTGCAGCTGTTGGATCGGTTGTTACACCTGAGATGATAAAGAAGGGCTATGGTAGAGGGTTTATTGCATCTCTCATTGCGGGGGCAGGTGTAATAGGAATGGTAATCCCTCCAAGTATGGCAATGGTAGTATTTGGGGTAAGTGCAGGTGTGTCTATTAGCGATTTGTTTTTGGGAGGTATTCTACCTGGTATATTCGTCGTATTATGCCTTCTTATTTTTGGAGTGGTTATATCTAATAAAAGGAATTACGGCGGTGGAGAAGCAACAGCCTTCAATTTAAAGGAACTAGTAAGATCTTTTAAAGTTGCTATATTCCCTATGTTACTTCCTATTATTATATTAGGTGGTGTAATGACTGGTATATTTACACCAACTGAATCAGCAGTTGTTGCAGTAGTGTATGCATTAATATTAGCAACAGTGGTGTATAGAGAATTGTCGCTTAGAAAGTTGCTTGAAGTGTTTAAAGACTCAGCAGTTAATAGTGCTGTCATTTTATTTATAATCGCTGCGGCTACACCCTTTGGATGGATATTAACTACACAGCAAATACCAAATGATTTAGCTAACATTTTAACAGACTTTACCACAAATAGTATCTTAATTCTTGTAGTGATTAGTCTTATTCTATTAATTATGGGAACATTCATGGAAACAATTGCTACAATCATTATAATGACTCCAATACTATTCCCGATTGCGATGCAAGGAGGCATTGATCCCATCCACTTCGGGGTGCTTATGATGGTCAGTTTAGCAATCGGTGGTGTTACACCACCCTTAGCGGTAGGATTATTTACATCTGCTAAAATTGCTAAAATATCTGTAGAGGACACTTTTCCTGATGTACTTTATGTATTAGGGGTTATGATTTTTGCATATGTCGTAATTGTTATAGTTCCTGGCTTATCTTTATGGATACCAAAATCATTTTAGTATTGAGTAAAATAAATAAAACGAGGGGATATAGGGTGAATATTCAACCAGTTAGAAAAACCTCTTTGTCTGAATATGTTGTTTATCAATTAAAAGAGATGATAATAAAGCGCGAAATTAAAATTGGAGACAGGCTTCCAAACGAGAGGGAATTAAGTAAATTATTTGAAGTTAGTAGGACTTCTGTTCGTGAAGCCTTGAGAGTATTAGAATTACAAGGGTTATTAAACCGAGGAAATTCCGGTACTTATGTTCAAGCTAATTTTTCTAAAATCATTGAAGAATCCTTAACACTACAAATCCTTTTAAATGATGCTAGTTATAAAGACATTCAGCAAACTAGAATTATGCTTGAAAGGGAATTAATTCGCTTAGCAACTTTTAGACGCTCAAAAGATCATCTACAAAATATCAAAGAAAACATCAAGAAAATGGAAAGGGCAGTACGGGAGAAAAATAATGATCTTTATATTGAAGCAGATATATCTTTTCATAATGAAATAGCTGTAGCTGCTAATAATTCCGTTTTACTGTTTTTATACAATTCGATTTCTGAATTAATCTCCAAGATTCAGAAAAGTGTTTCCTTTGATGATGAAGGCGTAAACACCTCACTTAAGTATCACAAATCGATTTATCAAGCATTAGAAGACCAGAATTTGTCCCAAGCAGAGGATCAATTAGTTAATCACTTAATTGATGTAGATAACAGGCTTCATAAAAAATAAATTTTATGCAGATTTTATGAGGGTAGATCTATTGTGAAAACTAGAGTAGAATCTGTTTATTGCATAGGAGAAGAGAGACAGGAAACGTTTTTTGCTTTAAAGGTAAGAAGTTGGGGATTATGAACGAACATTATACTCTCTTAACAGTCAGGCTTATTACTACAAATTCTAGAAAATACATCTTCCTAAGATTAGAAATGCAAGAAATGAAGTCGTTTAATAATGAAAGAGTAAATCAATAACGAACACGGAGGCGGGACGAACATGGATAAAATTATCGATGCAACACGGGATGGAGTCAATCGATATCAAGAATCTCAGTTATCAATGTTGGAAGAACTATGCAACATTGATAGTGGAAGCAAAAACATCGAGGGCAATAAGAAAATTGTTGAGATTGTGGATGAAGCTTTAAATCAAATCGGTGCAGAAGTTACTCATGTTGAGGCTCCGGGGTATGGAGTACACGTCATAGCACGGATTAAATCTGAACAACCAGAAGGAAAGGTTGTACTAGCAGCGCATCTTGATACTGTTTTTAAAAAAGGAGATGCCCTCTCTCACCCTTTTCATATCGAGAATGAATATGCATATGGACTTGGTGCGGCCGATTGCAAAGGAGGAGTTGTTACTATCCTCTATGCCATCAGGATCTTAAAGGAAGAAAACCTTCTTCCAAATAAAGACTTGGTAATAGTCCTTAATTGTGATGAAGAGATTGGGTCACCTACCAGTCAAAAATTATTTGAAAGTGAAGCAGCAGACGCTGAAGCTGTAATCTCCTTTGAACCCGGACGAAAGAGAGATGGAATATTAACCAGCCGATACGGTGTTGGTGAGGGAACTATTAAAATCAAGGGAAAAAGCGCCCATGCTTGTATGGACAGCGGACCTGGAGCAAACGCAGTACTTGAATTAGCTAATCTTATTATAAAACTTGATAAAAAAGAAAACTCAGATCTAGGTATTCACTACAACGTCTCTCCTATCAGTGGAGGAGAGGGGCCAAGCGTTGTTGCTGATTATGCAGAAGCGAGTTTTTGGGTTACAGTAGCGTCCGAAGAGGCATATGAACAGGTTAAGAAAGATATGATAAATCTTCCCGATGAAGGAATGGTTGACGGATGTGAAATCTCAACAACTCTTGACCTTAAATTTCCTCCTATGGAACGTAACGAGTCTAACATAGCACTTTATAAAAAGATTAATAAGGCTGCTTCCCTTTTTGGAATAGATTTACCTGAAGAAATGTCAAAATCACCAGCAGATTGTAATTTTTATTCAGCACTTGGTGTACCAACAGTTGATGGACTCGGTCCTTATATGTATAACATTCACACGGTTAATGAACATATACCAGTTTCATCATTGCCTAAAAGAACTCAACTTGCTTCCATAATATTGGCACTAATTTAGGTTGCTACATATTGAAGTTGAGGTCTAGGAAAAAAAGGGATGATTAATTTACCCTCCCTAAAAAACACCAAGTTAGCTTGGCTTGTCATTTTGAAAATGACGTAGTGTAGAATAAAAAATAAACCAACTAAAAATATAAATAGATATCCAACACCAATTATGTATAAAAATTAATATTGGTTGGAGTTAAACATTAGAGCCTCTCATTTGAGAGGCTCTAATCAGGCTGTCGAGAAAGTTCTCGACAGCCTTATTTTTTTGTTCATTTTTCTGAAATTCATTTTCTTCACATGTTATTCTTAAGATAGAATTCCCAAAGGCGGTGATGAACTTGTTTCAATCCATGAAAGATCGACAAAATGAACTGGAAATGGTAACCATAGAAGAACTTGTCCCTGAAGACCACTTGCTTCGCAAGATTGATCAATACATAGATTTCT
>NZ_JBHRRZ010000009.1:0-117448 GCF_042643265.1 Virgibacillus sediminis
TAACCATAGTTACCATCGTGTTCTTCAAAAATGGATTGGATTTCTTCTTCCAGAGTCTGATCCGGATTTTCTGCCTTCATTCTTTTCACGTGATAGTGATAGGAGGATTCAGGAACACCCACTACCTTTAGGACATCCTTCAATCGGAATCTTTCCTCGAGTTCGAATGATAGCGCTGCTTGTGCTTTCCGAGATAGCCTTCCGGGTCCATCCGAAAAGCTCTCAACTTTTTTAGGTATTCCACCTCCAGACGGAGAAGTTCGTTCTCACGTTCCAGCTTCTGTTCCCGAGTCATCTCACTATGTTTACTTGTTTTATGTTTACTGTTCTTCCCCTGATCAGACATGGATGGCCGTCCTTTCGTTCGGTTTAGGGCTTCGACACCACCCTCCAAGAATGTCTTCTTCCAAGAAATGATCATTGGTGGGTTGGTCAATCCAAATTGAAGTGCCGTTTCAGCTATCNCTCCATACTTGCTTGCTAATAACCTGTACCCGAGTGGCCCATCAAGATACTCCCGCACAACTTGAAGCTTAAATGTGGAACTATACTTAGCCATAATAAAACACCCCAAAAGTTATATTTTTGACTCTAACTTTTGGGGTGCACTTCAGAGAGGAAACTCTTGAACGAGGCTTTTTTTGTGTTTCGATTTCGGTTGTAGGCTGGATATGGATAGAATTCAGTCATTCAACGCAAAAATGACTATCTAAACTTGGTACAAAGACACCCCCTCTAACTTTAGAGAGGGTGTCGCCTTCAAAAAGTCCATCCGTGACTAAAACGAGCTAGTAATTTATTAAAATTCGCAAAAGGTTATTGCTAGAATAGGGAAGATAAGTGAAGATTTGCAGAAGAATTGTGCATAAGGTCCTTATTAATGGAGACAAAAACTAAAAAGTAGCATTACAAATAAGCCTTTTAAAAGGGCTTGGTCGTGGATATATCATATTTGGCTGTTCCGACTAATTTAAGCAACTCTATCATAATTATGGTAAAGCCCATTCAGAAACAAGTATACAAATGTTTATTAGCTGAGGTCTTTTTTCTAACTTTTATAACCAATATTTGGGTGAAAATCCTAAACAACAGCTTACCAGTTATGTGACTAATCCTCCTGCATCCAATGAAGCTCTAATATACTAAGGGAACAAAAACTGGAAAAATCAGGTATTTTAGTGGTAAAATGTCAGGCAGAAGGTTTAAAAAGTATCACCAAGCGTTATTAAAGGCTAGAGGGCATTACGTACAACTAACACCAGCAAGCGGGGACTATGGTGCAGACCTTATATTAGCGACAAAGGGGAAGAGGATTGCTGTCCAAGCAAAAGGATATAAGAAAAATGTTGGGGTTAAGGCCATACAAGAAATTGCCTCAGCCAAAAGCCATTATAAATCGGATGAATGTTGGGTTATAACAAACAGCTTTTTCACGGAACAAGCTAAAAAATTAGCCAGTTCCAATAAAATTTAGGTTAGTTGATCGAAAGCTGCTAATGAATTGGATGCTGAAGCAAAACAAAGGAGCATAAACAAATTTCTGTAACAAAGTATAGACTGGCTATTTTTATATAACCTTTACTGTGGAGTCTTTCTGTTTAAAAAGCATATATAGAGAGGTGATAGAGGGATAAAATTGGCCCTCTGTCACCTTTTTAATAATAATAAATGCTAACTATTAGATAGATTATGTTTTAGTATTGTTGTCAACAAACTTGAGTAATTCGCTGGCTGACTAGGTCTCTCTCGGCTTTATATCTTATTTGTCTAATTCGTTCAGGTGAGAGAATCATCTTTTCTCCAATCATGGTAAGAGAGAAGCTTTTTGTATCTTTATTTAGACCATACGTGTTGTAACTGCTAGACTAAACTTAACAGTTCTCGCTTGATAGAATTGAACACTTTTTCTCCACTAACCCCCCGATCCATGTAAAATTAACAGGTATGTTAATGACTGTATGGAGGGAGTAAGGAGTAGATGAAGAAGTTGGAGAAAATCGCTTTAGCACATCAATTAAAGAGGGAAGGTTTTAATGTATCGGCCATTGCACGTAAATGTGGGGTATCCAGAAATACTGTATATGCTTACCTGGAGAAAGATTTTGATACAGCTATGGAATGGGTGGATATACTTAAGACCAGAAGAAAGAAGCTGGATGTTTATCAAGATGTCATACTAGATTGGTTGCGGGAGCACCCAGACCTCTCGGCCTCCCAAATATCTGATTGGCTCGAGGAAAGGTGTGATTTCTGGGAGGTTGGGGAGAGTACCGTGAGAAGTTATGTAAAGGAGCTGAGGGTACAATATCATATCCCCAAAATTCTGCGTAAACGACACTTTGAAGCAATCCAAGAGTTGCCGAAAGGTAAACAGATACAAGTTGATTTCGGAGAGTTGAAAGTGAAGGTTACTGATGGAAGAACCATGAAGGTTTATGTGATTGCCTTTGTCCTATCGCACTCCCGATATAAATATGCGGAGTGGCAGGAGAAGCCTTTTACAACAAGAGATGTCCTCAGATGCCATGAAAATGCATTTGAGTACTTTGGAGGGATCACAGAAGAGATTGTCTATGACCAGGATAAATTAATGACTGTCAGCGAGAATGGAGGGGATCTCATATTCACGGAGGAATTTCAGGCTTATAAACAAAACCGGGATTTTCGCGTATATCTATGCAGGAAAGCAGACCCGGAATCCAAAGGAAAGATAGAGAATGTCGCAAAGTTTATAAAATACAACTTTGGAAAGAATCGTGTATTCCATCAGATTGAAACATGGAATGAACAATGTCTGGCCTGGTTGGAAAGGAAGGGGAATTATCAAGTTCACAACACCATAAAAAAGAGACCAGTCGAAGTGTTTGCCCTGGAAAAGCCACACTTACGAAAAGTCTCCTTACCACTCTCTTTCGAGAGTAACCTTAATTACAGTATAACAAGAATGGTTCATAAGGACAATGTCATCAAATATAAATCCAATCGGTATTCCGTCCCATTAGGTACCTATCAGTCAAATGAAGACAACACGGTTTACATACAAGAGGAAGGAGAGAAGCTCTTCATTAAATCCTCCCCTGATGGAGTCCTCTTGGCTACCCATAAAATCTCTACTGGTAAAGGGAAACTTATTAAGAACACCCACCATTCCAGAGACAGGTCAAAAGGAATCGCTGCTTACATGGATACCATAAGAAAGTCCTTTCAGGACGAAAAAAAAATCCAGGCTTTCCTCGACGAACTATATGAACGTTATCCACGATACATACGGGATCAACTGCAGGTTCTTCAGAAAGCCATTACTCAATATGAGACATTCACGCAGCAGGCCCTGGATATCTGTTTACGAGAGAAGTTATGGAGTGCAAATGACTTTCATGACGTGGTGAAACATCTTTCCACGATGAAGGGTGTTGAGGAACAGACCCCGGAGGATGAACTTTCCGCAACCAGTGTTCCGAAGGAACTGTTAAAGCAAAAGGCCGCATTGCGGGACATGGATAGCTATATCAAAATCTTGGGAGGCATATGAGATGGGAGGATCGCTAGAGAATTTACAGGCTCAATTTCATCAATTAAGAATGTCCGAGACATCGCGGGAACTGCCCTCTTTTTTAAGGAAGGCAGAAGCAAACTCATGGACATATCAAAATTTCTCCATGAACTCCTCACGTACGAAGAAAAACGACGGGAGGAGAAGATGATTGAAAAGCACTTAAAATGGGCGAAGTTCCCGCATGAAAAAAGCCTCGAAGAGTTCGAACTGGGAGAGCAACCGTCCCTGAGTAACCGGCAGCTGAAACAGCTGCGGGAACTCTCCTGGCTGGATCAGGCATATAATTTAATATTTCTTGGCCCACCAGGGGTCGGAAAAACGCATTTGGCGATAGGCCTAGGGTTAGAAGCTATCCAGCAGGGTCAACGTGTCGCCTTCATTTCCATGGGAGAGCTGGTGCCTCTTTTGAAGACCGAAGAGTATATACGGAAAGCACAACTACGCCTCAAGCGTATTAGAGATGCAGACTTAGTCATTATAGATGACCTCATGTATATGGCGATGGCTCAACACGAGGCAAACCTGTTTTTCCAGTTAGTGAATCATTTGTATGAACGAAGTTCCATTATACTGACTTCTAACAAGGGACCAGAGGAATGGGGCGAATTAATGGGTGATCAGGGAATCACCACAGCAATTCTAGATCGACTCCTTCATCGAGCAGAAGTAATCCATTTAGACGGATCCAGCTACCGGATCAAGAATAGGCAATCTGTGTTTCAATCGAAAAGTGTTCAAAATTAATGAGCAAAAAGTGTTCAAAACTACTTGACGGTTACAATCGTCCAGTAGGTTTTAGAATACTTTCCCACAATATCCGTTTTAAATACACCATCAAGTAGGTTTGAGAGGTTTACACGCATGAACAGCCAATTCATTAAAATTTTGTTTCGTAATATTATTAATTGACAATTCGATAATAATGATAATCCATCTTTTTCTTTAATTTTTCTTGCATCTTGTGGTCAATACAGTCCTGATAGAGCGTGTCGTGGTACCTATATTGTAAGGTATGCCAGACCTTTTTAAGTCGTTTCATACAAAATACCTGCCTCTAAGTCTTATTATCTACTCCTTAATTACTATTATCATATAATTGGAATAATTTTACAATGGATTTCTGATGTAATTGCTGAAAAAATCCTAATGCCATCAAATCAAGCCAGAAATGCATAAATAAAAATGATGACTATAAGCAAATAGTTGGGAGGAAAAAGTACAGAGGCAGATAGGAAAGTAGGCATGAAGAATAAGACCTTTATAGAAACGATTTTAAAAGGGCATGAGGTGTACATTTAAAAATAAATGGTGTTTAAGAGACTTTATTATAAGTGCCTTAGCCAAAAGCTATTACAAATCGGATTAATGTTGGGTAGTTTTTTAACGGAGCAAGCTAAAAAATTAGCAAGTTTGAATAAAGTTATGTTGGTTGATCTCAAGCTGTTGAATAAAGAATTAGTTAGTAAAATGATATGGAGTTCTCAAATAAGTAATAATTGTGGGTACAGTCTAGGAGATGTATAACAACCATGAGTAATATAGCGATAAAGAACGGTATAAGAACGGATATATAAAAGGATTACAGGATACTCTAAAACATTCTGTATATCAGTAAATGCTAAGAATATCGATGTTAAGGGGGGAAAGGAATAATTGGCTTTTTAAAGATATGTTCCGTATTAGTTGTGTGGGTATTCTTGAAGGAAGTTTAGTGAACAAATAGAACATCCTTTTTCTAGAGTTTTAATTAATACCTATGGTTAGGACTCTAGGTAATATAGTATAAAAAATAACCATAGGAAAAAATATTTAAAAATAATGTTAACTATTTGGCCAGGACGACGATATATAAAGTACATCAAGGAGGATGATAAAAATGGCGCTTGTGTTGGGAAGAAAACCTGGAGAAAAAATAATTGTAGAACATCTGGGTGAGAGAATGGAAATTGAAGTAATCAAAACAGAGGATGGAATGTTAAGGCTTAGTATTGAAGCTAACCGTAACTTCCAAATTCTAAGGGAAGAACTTGATTCTGGTAGTGACTCATAAAGAGTTATTATATATTCAGTGGAGCATATGGATGTGTTCTGCTAAAAACAAAACACGGAGGTAATTAGAATGAGAATTAATCATAATATTGCAGCACTTAATACGCATCGTCAGTTGGGACAGGCACAGAATGCACAACAGAATTCAATGGAGAAATTGGCATCAGGTCTTCGCATTAACAGTGCAAAGGATGATGCAGCAGGTCTAGCAATCTCTGAAAAAATGCGTGGACAGATCCGAGGTCTGGAACAAGCACAAACAAACGCTCAAGATGGTATTTCAATGATTCAAACTGCTGAGGGTGCGTTAAATGAAACTCACAGCATTCTTCAAAGGATGCGGGAACTAGCAACTCAAGCATCTAACGATACTAATACAGAATCTGACCGTGGTGAAATCCAAAAGGAGATTAATCAATTAACAACTGAAATTAACCGTATTGGTAATACTACTGAGTTTAATACTCAGAGTCTTTTGAAAGGTAATGTTACTGGAGAAGTTGGTAGCGTAACTAGCACGCCATCTATCACTTCGGGTGGAACTCAAGGTAATGTGGAATTTACAATCTCAACAGCATTAACAGCAGGAGATACCGTTGATGTTGGTGGAGAAACAATTACTGTTTATGCAGACCAAAATGCATTAGATACCGCGGGTGATGCTTATGGAATATTAGCTACAGATACTGCTGATGACCAAGCAGCAGCTATCAGATCAATGTCCTTTACCGGTCTTACAGCAACAGGAACAGGTGCAACAGTAAACTTAACTCAAGACGTTGCTGGAACTGGTGATGTATCTTCAGCATCTCTAACTGATGATGGAGATGGTAATGGGGCAATAACAGAAGTATCTAAAAACACCGGTGTGGCTGGGACCCCATCAACAGGTACATTACAATTTGATATTACAAACGAGTTCGCTGCTGGAGATACTATCACTTTAGATGGAGAAACAGTTACTTTTTATGAAACAGATGCAGATTTGACAGCATCAGGTGATGCCCTAGGGATTAGCTTAGAATCTGCTTCAACAACAGATGCTCAAGCTCAAGCAATAAGTGGTTTGACATTTACTAACTTAACTGTAAATGATTCAGGTTCCACGCTCACATTTACACAAAAAGTTGATGGAACTGGTGATGTATCTGAGCCTGTCTTAGGAAATGTTAATGGAAATGATTTTGGTGCTAGTTTCCAAGTTGGTGCAAATGAGGGGCAAAGCATGTCTATCCAAATTGGAGATATGAGAGCTAATGCTCTTGGTCTAACTGGAGATGCTGGCTCAGGTAACTTTACATCAGATAATACTGTTACTGATGGAACGAACAATACAAATGTTGAAGCTGCCCTTGATGTATCTACACATGAAAAAGCTTCAGCTGCCATTACAGTAATAAATGATGCAATTGAAAAAGTTTCATCTCAACGTTCTAATCTAGGTGCATACCAAAACCGTTTAGACCATACAATTAACAACTTAGGTACATCTTCTGAAAACTTAACTGCTGCGGAATCTCGTATCCGTGACGTAGACATGGCGAAAGAAATGATGAATCAAACGAAAAACTCTATTCTTGCTCAAGCATCACAAGCAATGTTAGCTCAAGCTAACCAACAACCACAAGGAGTTTTACAGCTTCTACAATAATTTCTGAATATGAGACAGGTTTCTATTTGAGACCTTAGATTCTATAAATCTAAGGTCTTTTTTAGATTATAAACGGGGGAATGGGTATGAGAATTAATCATAACATCGCGGCACTAAACACCTATCGCCAATTAGGGGCAGCCAATAATGCTCAGCAAAGTTCTATGGAAAAATTGTCCTCTGGTTTACGTATCAATAATGCTTCAGATGATGCGGCAGGTCTAGCAATCTCTGAAAAAATGAGAGGGCAAATCCGTGGTTTAGAACAAGCACAAATAAACGCCCAGGATGGTATTTCACTAATTCAAACGGCAGAGGGTGCTTTGAATGAGACCCATTCCATTTTGCAACGGATGCGTGAACTTGCAACACAAGCATCCAATGACACGAATACTACTGAAGATCGTAAAGAAATTCAAAAAGAGATTAATCAATTAACGTCTGAAGTGAATCGTATTGGGAACACTACTGAGTTTAATACGAAGAAATTATTAAAAGGATCCAGTGATTCTGAAGCTATTAATAATATTATGGACGGTATTAAAAATAAAGGATGGTTAACCCAGGCTGAAGATCGTATTTTTGCTCAGTTTGGACTACAAGGGAATGGTGAAAATCTTACAATTAAGTTTGAAAGTGATTCACCTGGCGGGACTGCTGCTTATGTCACAGGTTCAACTGGTACGACTGATCAGACATTAACCATTGATCTCAATGACTTTTCTCCAAGCGCTGGTGACAGTGGTGATAATGGGAGTGGTGGAGCCAACTATAGTGATCGTGTCCTAGCCCATGAAATGGTACATGCTGTAATGAATTCAGAGTTTGGTGTTCAAGATACGATTGAAATGGCTAGCTGGTTTAAAGAGGGATCTGCTGAACTAATCCATGGTGGAGACGAAAGGTTAGAAAATTATATCTCCGACGGTGCAGGTAGTTTAGATCCAGCTAAGGTTGATGACATGGTTGCACGTGCTACTGAATTGCTAAGTGGTGCGGAGTGGAACGGAGATAGTAAAGACTATGCTGCAGGATATTTGATTATGAAATATGTTGACAGTGAAGCTATTACAAGTACTAAGGATATTATGACAGACATCAAGTCATTAGTTGGTTCTAATACAGGTGATACTGCAGTTGAACAAGCCATTGTAAACAATACTTCCTTTGCAGACTTTAATTCATTTGTAACTACCTTTTCTGGGCTTGACGCTTCGGCAGTCGGTGGGTTTATTAATTTTACTGATGGAGCGGAAGCAGATACAGGTGCAATAGGTGGCTCTGACAATGGTGGATCAGCTCTTACAGCGGAAAGTGTATTTGATAATACGACAGGTGTTACAGCAGGTCAAATTTCAAAGTATTTTACAGCTACAATTCAAGACCCAAGTGAAATTACTTCAACTCTTGCCTTACAAATCGGTGCCAATACTGGTCAAAGCTTTAGTATTGATTTGAAGGATATGCGAGCTGGTGCACTGACAATAAGTGGTAATGCAGGACAAGAAGTAACAGCAGAAGACGGAAAAACAAAAGCATATTATACAGAAATAGAAAATTCGATTTCTTCTAATGGTGTAACGAATGGAACAAATAATGAAGTGGTAGAGTATGCATTAGATGTGTCAACACATGAAAAAGCTACTGCCGCGATTGAGATTTTTGATGATGCAATTGCTAAAGTATCCAGCTTCCGTTCTGAACTAGGTGCTTCTAAAAATCGTTTAGAACATACAATTAATAACTTAGGTACTTCAGCTGAAAACTTAACAGCTGCGGAATCTCGTATAAGAGACGTCGATATGGCGAAAGAAATGATGAACCAAACTAAATCATCAATTCTTGCTCAAGCATCTCAAGCAATGCTTGTACAAGCTAACCAAATGCCACAAGGAGTTTTACAGCTTCTTCGTTAATTTTAGATAATTTAAAAGGACTCTAGTTTTCTAGGGTCTCTTTTGTTTAAAATAACGTTATTGAGAACTATGCAAATAGAGGTTTTGAATCAGACCATTGATAATTAAGCTGATTGATAGGAGGAAACAAGATGGATAAAGATCAACAAGAATTAAAAAAATTTCTTGAAGACCAGCTTCAATGGTGTAAGGACCAAGATCATATCTTAGAAGAAATAGACTCCAAGCTCCATGAAATGAAAAGGTTGGCTGAGTATGCGCTCACACACGAGCTTAGCTTGGTAGAAGTGGAAGAGTTGAATGCCCAATTAAATAATTTGAAAAGCGAAGTTCATTCCCTAGAAAAGCAAATACAATCTGTAGTTCACTAGAAAAAAGGATGTGTTTCAGATGGATATAGCATTAATGTCAATGGTACTTAGTCAAGGGCAAATCCAACAGCAAGCTTCCATGTCAGTAATGAAAATGGCAATGGGTGATGCAAAACAACAAGGTGAAGCTGTACAGCAGCTGATGAGCACAGCAAATCCAATAGCGACCCAACACGTTGCCCAACCACATTTAGGCGGGAACGTTGATTTGAAGGGGTAGAGAAATGAGGTGGAGTAACCAAATTAAGGTTACTCTTTTTTTGGGGACAAATGGGGAGAGTTAATTGTACCAAGAAAGAATCCTGTGCTCTTCAAAAAGCATACCTGAATTGAAATAGGTAAAAACAAACCAAAATATCGTTAAATCTTTTGTCGGAATTAGATTAGGAAATTTACAAAAGGCCTTCATTAAACCAAAAAGGGGATTGAGAAAGAAAGCAACACACAATAAGGCTTTTAAAAGGCTAAGGTGAAATTATTTTTAAGGGTCTAGGCAACTCACATATCCATAATAAGTTAGAGGAAAAAAGGAACTTTAACGAAGATCAATACATGCCCGTTCTTCCAGTTAGAATTTCTTCTCCTTAAATGCCGAGCTTCTCCTTTCCTTTAAGGAATTATTGGACCACTATCGAACCCCTCGATACACCAAATATCCCTCTCTACTTACCAAATTTGGCGTATTTTGCATATTTAATGTTTTGGAATTTCAGATAGCGGGTAGTCATATTGGTGGTGGGGCTATTACATAGCACCCGGATAATGAATAGAGCAAAGGGAGGATTTACTTCATGGCAAATAAAAAGAAAAACTACCGTAAAATAGCAGCATCTTCTATGGCAGCAACAGCAGCGGTGGCAGTAGCCGCACCTGCAGTATCCGCTGACCAGCATGACGTTACAGAACAGTTTACAGACATCCAACCTGGAGAGTCCCACTACGATGCAGTCCAATGGATTGCTGACCGTGGTATTGAGGGTTATGAGGATGGTTCTTTTGGTGTCTATAATGACGTAACCCGTCCCCATGCAGCCATCTTCTTGACAAGGGCTCTGGAACTGAATATGGTATCCGCTGACCAAGTTGGCGAATATTTCAATGATGTACAGCCAAATGACCTTTATGCCGATTTTATTGCAACTGTCGGTGCTAATGGAACGTTCAAAGGTTCTAATGGAAACTTCCTTCCGGGTCAAGGACTGACTCGTGAACAAATGGCATCTGTAATTGTAAATGCATATGGTTTCGAAAATACTGGTGCTAATGTAGAAATCAACCTGGACAATGTGAATGAAACACATAAAGAAAATGTTCAGATTCTCGCTAACCTGGGTATTACCAACCAATTTGATGATTTCCGTCCGAAAGAAACGGTGAAGCGTGGCCAGTTTGCATCTTTCCTGTATCAGGCTAATCAGGTGAAAGAACAACTTCCTGCTATAAGCAATGTGAATGCAGAAACTGTAGAAGGTGTAACTACGGTGACAGCTGATGTCAATAATGTAGAAGATGGCAGAGAAGCTACTGTTGCTATCTTTAACGACACAGCAGAAGAAGCAGTAGCATCACAGACTGTTCAGGTTACAGGTGGTTCCGTATCTGCTGATTTCGAAGGCCTTGAAACAGGTAATTACACAGCTTCTGTAAGTATCGGAGAGGAGGCTGCAACTGCTGACTTTACGGTAGACGTAAGTGCGGCAATCACTCAAGCTACAGAAGCAGTAGAAGCATATGAAGCATTCACTGTTGAAACAGTAGGAGATATTCAGGAAGCTGCACAGCTTGAACAAGCTGCTCGTGAATTGGTAGAGGCTTTGGAGGATCAAGAAGTACAAACAGAACTGCAAACCCGTTTGGATACGCAGGCATCAGCCAATACGCAGGTGGTGCAAGGGATTCTGGATGCAGTCAATACAGCTTCTGGACAGATTGATTTACTTAATGCTCTGCAAGGAGCCTTTGACAATGTAAATGCTGACCTGATCAGTGCCTATGACGAAGCACTCGATGGGACGCAGGCATCGGTAGAAGAAATCCAGAATATCATAAATGAAATCAATGTCATTGATGCCATCAATAATGCTGGCAATCAAGTAGAACTGCTTGAAGCCCTTCAAACCGGGGAAGAGCTTGGTGTTCTAGAAGGTGTCCGTGAAGCGTATATTGCTACCTACGAGGAAGGTATCAATGCCCTCGAGGAGGTAACTGTAGAGACTGTCCAAGGTGTCATTGATGCTGCAGATGATGCAGTTGTTCAAACTGCGGTAGACGCTGTTGTGGCTGCCGAGGCTGCGCCAACAAATGATACGCTTATTCAGGAAGCACAGGAAGCTATTAATGCCGTGCCAACAGATATTGTGGATGAAGAAGGAGCTAACGTAGTTGAAGGACTTCAAGAGCGTCTGGACAATGTTACGGTTGTCAATGAAGTGTTGGATGCTCAAGCTGTAAGCCAGGTACGTTTACTGGAAGCCTTGAATACCAATGGGTTTGAAAATCTGAATGAAGATCTAATTGCAGATTACAGTGAAGCCATTGCTACCGAAGCCCCAGACACGATTGCCGACATTCAAGAAACAATAAATATGGTGAATGCAGAGAATGCTGTTGAAGCACTGGTAGTAAATGGAGAGTTAGCTGAAGGTGTCAATCAAGAGGTTATCGACAGTGCCCAAGCACTACTCGATGCCACTGAGTATGACACGACTCAAGACCCTCTCGGTTTACAAGGAACTATTAATACCGCTCAGGGTCTGCTGGACGAACAGACTGCATTGGCAACAGCTACTGACGCTATTAACGCTCTGACAGATGAGAATGGAAATCTTGCAGCGGGTGTTGACCAGGCGACAATCGATGAGGCGCAAGAACTGCTGAATGCTACTAATTATGACACAGTAGCGGATGTCGATGGATTACAACAAGCCATTACCGATGCGCAGGCATCCCTGAATGCTCAAGCATTGGCAGCAGCTACTGACGCTATTAACGCGCTGACAGATGAAGCAGGAAATCTCGCAGCAGGGGTAGATCAGGCGACAATCAATGAGGCACAAGAACTGCTGAATGCTACTGATTATGACACAGCAGCGGATGTCGATGGATTACAACAAGCCATCAATGATGCGCAGACCGCCTTGAATCAGCAAGCACTGACCGCGGCAACAGATGCTATTAATGCTCTTACAGATGAGAATGGGAATCTGGTAGCAGGTGTAGACCAGGCGACAATCGATGAGGCCCAGGCACTGCTGGATGCTGCTGACTATGACACAGCAGCGGATGTCGATGGATTACAAGCGGATATCAATAGTGCACAAGATGCATTAGATACGCAAGCTATCCTTAACGCACAGACTGCTGCAGAACTTCAACCATTGCTAGTAGAGTTGGAAGTGGCAAGCTTCAACAACCTCAGCTATGCACAGCGCTTAGAGGTATCTGAGCAGTTCATGGGTACATTGGCTGCTGGTGAGTTTACTACCACAGCGGAGATAGAGACGGCACTGGAGACAGAAGTTACTGAATTCAATACCGAATTGGACGCTGTCAATACAGCAGCGGGTATTACTGCTATGGACGCCGCCCTTACTGCGATGGAAATCCCTGAATATGAAGCTCTTGATGCTTCTGCACAATTGATCGCAGCTGAAAATGTGCTGAATAATCGGCCAGTAGATGGTTATACAACCATTGCCCAAATTGTAGAAAACTTCTAATGCCAGAAATACTAGAGTAATAGGCCAGCCATTGGGTTGGCCTATTTACATACATAAGAAAAAAGGAGCTGATCGGATGGAAGAACTGATGAAAATGAAAGGAACGGTGGCGGCTGAGGACTTCGAGGCAGACAGCACACCCGTAGATGTCCATGTTTCAGCCACTCCCTATATCAGCACGGAACAGCGTTATTCAAATATTATAAATGAATGCAATAACATGCAGAAAGCTTCTTCTATTTCCAAAGAGGACATCGGGGAGATTGAAAGGCAATTGCACTTCCTCCCAAAGGGTTCCGAAATGTACGAAGTGTGTTTATTTCACTTGCGTACATTGAAAAAGAAATTTCCTAAGACGCCAGCCCAGATGGAAGAACAGCTGCAACCCGAAACGAAGTTGGTCCAGTTGAAACATAACCGCTTCATTGATGCTGGGAGATGTGGCCGGAAATGGGTGGCAGAACAGCTTCCCGGTGATACAGATGATTCTAACCTTGTTCGGCTTGCCGAGGTGAAGCTCGATTTGCTAGATGAGCTTTTAAATGATTTGAAGAAAGCAGAAAAGACCGAGGAGATTATCGAGTTGTACAACCAATTGGACATTCATGTTCCTCATAATCTGAAGGAAATGACTGCTGATAGATGGAGAGAGGATGACACCTCCAGCATCCGTACGCTGACACATGCAGTAAGCAGAGTGGAACGCTATATAGAAGAAATGAAGGAAAAGGGTATTACAGAGGAAACGATGGATAAGGAACTTTTGGACATGATAAGAGTAAGTAAGGGATGAGATCTGATTTTCCAGGCAGCTGAGATGTACCAACTTACTCTCGAAATGAGGTTTTTTGAAATTAGTAGATATTAATGGAAAGAAGAGAAAGTCATTCCGAGAGAAGCCTGCCTTCCTCGGAATGTTTACATATGAAGAGTCTTTTTCACAGCTACTACTCTCCACCAATTTTAGAGGAATAAAAAAGCCATCTTCTACTAATAGAATGATGGCTTCAATAATATAAACAATATTTACCTTAATTTGACAATCACCGTATCATCCACCACACGAACAGAACTCTCAGCAGGCCAAGCATCCATCTGCTCCAAGGTTCTGCTTCCTTGAAGCTCCTCTAGCTGCCCGTTGCTGGCCGCTTCTATGTTTTCCCCGATGAAGTGGTGGAGCATGACAGAGAATTGATAGGTCTGGCTTAGGAAGATATCCCCCATGGCGCCGGTCATCGAGGGAATACTCTGTGGTACGGTGTTGGACCCTAAATCCGTCTCCACGTTCGGATATCCGATCACTGCCAATGTATCAGCATTCTCATATCCTTCTGTCTGTTCGATTCTATCCAGGATTCTTAGAGTATAGCCATAGGATTTTTCGTATTTTAAGTTCATATTGAAATAGGCGATATTACTGATGATTGAGAAGTTGAAGATGATGAGTGCTGCCAGTATGACGGTGCCCCAGGAAAACCACTGGACAGACAGTAAAGGCTTATGCATCCGGTCGTACAGGATTATCGGTAAAATATAGATGATGGCCAGGGACATGACCATTAACATATGATAGGAAACGGCAGGTGAAACAAAGTACAGGAAGAATGAAAATACTGGCAGCAGAACGAAGCCGATTACTATGAGTCCGATTCTGGCTAGTGCTACTTTGTGTACGATGATGGAAATGATCAGTCCTGCCACAATAGCGACAATCAACAGCACATTTAGGATTTCGAACAAGTTGACAGGATAGTCGGTGAAAAAGCCACGAAAGAGAAATTCCTTGAAAGTATCTATAATTTCCCGTAGTTGTTCGCCCACATTTCCAAGGGACATGCCGACTTGGTCAAGGCCCTGGTAGTTCGTCATTCCTTCATATCGCTGATAGAGTTTGAAGGTAACAGCATAGAGCCCCATCCCGATGGTGGTCATAACCATGTATTTGGAAAGCAATAAGAACAACGGCTTATAAAGGGTGTTTTTAATCAACTCGGTAACCATCCATACCGTGACCAAGGTCAGTATCAGTGTCAGGTTGGCCTGATAGATTCCGACACTCACATATACGATGGTCGAGGCCGGCAGGAATCCATACTTATATTTACCTGTCATCCATACAGCCAATACGCCCAACAGGAACCCGGCCATGTAGGCATCAGCGGTAAACATATAAGAGAAGGTGGAAGCTACCGTCGGAAACGTAACAATTAGTCCGGCGGTCAATACAATGGATGTCTTTTTCGTCAGCTTGAAGAACTCTGTAAGGAAGACGGCGATTAACGCTAAATAAACCATTGATAATAATCCATTGATCCATGGCAGATCGAAGTACGATCCGACTCCGCTGACGGGACCTAAAAAGAAGCGCCCCGATGTATATTTCTTCTGCTCACTGTAGATATTGAGGATTCCATCATGATTGGGAAGAGCATTGGTGAATACAAACATATGTGTCAGGAATCCAATGATAACTGCACTTATAAAAGCGATTTTCCATTCTCTTTTTAGCATTCGATTGAAATTACTGAAAAAGTCCTCGGGCATGTCCATTACTCCTTGTCACTTTTCTCTTTGATCAAATAATGCGGACGGTGTTTGGTTTCGTAATAGATCCTTCCAATATATTCGCCGATGACTCCCAGGAACAGCAGTTGGATTCCGCCGAGCAGAATGATGGCTGAAATGGTGGTGAAGTAACCGGGTGTATCAATTCCATGCAGGAAGTAATTGACTAACGTAAACAGGATGTAGATGAAACCGAAGATAGTAATGAAAATACCGCTGTAGATGGCGATTCTCAACGGCTTATTGTTGAAGGATAATATTCCATCTATCGCGTAATTGAAAAGAGAGGTAAAGCTCCATTTTCCTACGCCATTGGCACGAGTCTGATTCTCATACTCCAATATTTTTTCATGGAAACCAATCCACGAAAAGATACCTTTGGAAAAGCGGTTGTATTCGGTCAGTTTCAGCACTGCATCCACTGCCTGGCGGCTCAATAAGCGGAAATCCCCGACACCGTCAATGATGGTAACCTCCACTAATCGGTTCGCCACTTTATAGAAGAAGTTGGTCAGCTTCCGCCGGGCATAATTTTCCCCGTTCCGATTACGCTTGGCAGTAACCTGGTCATACCCTTCTTCATAGTGGCTCCACATTTGTGGAATCAAAGTTGGAGGGTGCTGCAGGTCGGCATCCATCAGAATGACAGCATCCCCGGAAGCGTACTGTAGGCCCGCAAGAATGGCCGATTCCTTTCCGAAGTTTCGGCTGAAAGAAATATAATGGACATTTCTATGTGTCTCTGCTAAATCACGAAGCAGATCCAGTGTTTTATCTTTACTGCCGTCATCGGTAAAGACATATTCCACCTCCACATCCAGCTGTTGCACATACTTCTCCGTTTCCATATGAAATGCCTGTATATTTTGCTGTTCATTGTAACAAGGGATAACAATGCTCAGTACTTTTTTCATTAGATGTCCACCCTTATCAGGATTTTAAGATTTTCCGTGAAATAACAAAGGTAAATGGAATGGCGACCCCGGAAGCAAGGAGTGGTGCAATTCTATTATCCAGTTGCAAGAGATCTCTCAATATATATAGCGCGCTGGTAGAAACCGTTATATTCACCACATAGGTAAGAGGGAATTGAAAAAACTTCCTCCAGCTTGGCTTAGATTGATAAGTGAAATAGGTATTTAGATAATAGGAACCTACCATGCTGATCAGAAAGGCCATGATATGGCCGACGAGATAATTGATCAGCAGCACTTCCGTGAATAATAAATACCATATGTAATAATGAAATGTATTGAAAAAGCCGACTATAATAAATTTGATCGTTTCTTGTTTTAAGAGATTTATAATCATTGGTTTGCCTTTCGCTAAACCCGGGCTCAATTAGAGATTGGGTCATTTTTCCATAAACTTAAATATATCACTCACGGGTGGATATTTCAATATGTGGAAAAAGCGTTGGAAAAGTGAATACAACCTAACCCGAATGTTATAGAAGAATTTGAAATTTGAAGTATTGGAAATTTTTCACTGCAAAATATGGTAGATTTTACTCACATGCATAAGAGGTTTTAGTATATTTTACTGAAGGGGGGATTAATTTGATTATTAAAAATTCAAAAAGGTTCATCAAGCCATCTATAGTAAGGGGCATGGATTTTAGGAACGCTTAGAAAGAAACAACTACATCAGCCACCCCCTACTTTTCTGCGGAAGCTAAGAAAGAGCTGGATATGTCTTTCATGCCGAATTATCAAATTGGAATTAAGGGAAACAACCAGGATAACCACAGTGGTTGAAGTGAAAGTTTGTTTGCCTATGATAATAAGGTTAAACGAAAGATAGTGAAAAATGGGGTTAGGAGTTATCAAGGGATGAGACAAGGGAAAGAAAAATGGGTGAAATGTATTGAGCTGCGAAAGATATGAGCGCTACGCTTAAAGCCTCGTGTGGGACGCACAACCTTTCAAATCTATCGGCAACTAATTCATTAGGATAAAGGGGCAGGAGTCCTGACTGTGACTCCGATGATAGTATCTTTGCAAAATAAAAAGGAAGTAACCCTTGGTCATCTCAACTAAGGGGTTGACACGTAATATTTATAACCGTAGAAAGAAAGCGGAGGAGTTATTGAATAGATTGAAGAATAAGGATTAGACAGGGTAGCCTCCTATTTATTGGAGGCTACTATTATAATAGATAGAAGAAAACAGAGATTTTCCTCTTCATTTAGTATTTCTTACACTAAACTCAAGCAGTAAGAGAAGCTCCTGAAAGATGGTGCAATTAATATTAATAAAAGAAGGAAAGATGTGATGATTAATGGAAGTTACCAAAACGTATTTGATTCAAATTGAATGGGAGGGGCCTTTTAAATTAATAGACCTTCCCACTTTAATGCACGATGGAACCGATTATGGAATTTATCAGATCTATGGAAAGCACCCAATTTATGGTAGTGATGTATTATTGTATATTGGTAAAGCAGATTATCAAACACTTGGAAAAAGGATTTCTCAAGAGAATTGGCTAGACACCAATGACTCAAATAACACAAAAATATACGTTGGCAGATTACATGGCCCAGCTACTCCATCCTATGACATATGGTCCAATGAAATTGATTTAGCAGAACGTTTACTAATTTATGTTCATAAGCCTGCTTATAACTCAAAAAGTATATCTTCTCTTCCCGATAATGAACTCCAAAATATACATATACTGAATTGGGGCCACCATAGAGACCTTCTCCCAGAGGTTTCTGGATTAAGGTGGACTAGTAAGGTATATCACTTAGAATATGAGACGTACAGATGGGAATGAACCTTAATAAGTATCGGAATATGAGAATCTACGGGACTTAGCGGAGGGTATTTCTTTTCATAAGGAAGGCAGGAAGGCTTTATTCCAAGTGTCTAACTAATTAGCAGTAGATGGGATAATCTTATATTAATATGGATGGGGTTCTGGTAAAATTATCCTATATTAAGTTAACAGATCCATGGGGGAAGAAAAGGATCTGTTAGATAGTAAGGAGAAACGTATGTTATTATTTTTGAATCTCTTTAAAAATAGAGAGGCGCAAAAGACAGTGAGCAGGCCATCGACGAAAGGCCCGGCGACGCCCATTCAGCCAAAGAAAACGAATGAGGAAGTGGCGAAGAGGAAAGGAGAAATAGGGGAGTATAAAATTGATATTCAGCTGGATCAGATGCCAAAGAAATACCGTTTTCTAAGCGATCTGCTGATAGAAAATCGAAAGGCTCGCTCCGGCTATTCCCAAATAGACCATGTAGTCATAACGCCCTCTGGGGTGTTCGTAATTGAAACCAAAAACTATCAGGGGACTGTGTATGGTGGTAAAGGGAGAAAAACTTGGTCAGTTAATGGTAAGTTTAAAATGATGAATCCTTTTCTTCAGAATTATGGTCATATCCAAGCACTTAAATCATTGGTGGGTAAACAGTATCATAATCAGTTCATCTCGATGGTATCTTTCACTAAGCGCTCAACATTCAAGGCAGGGGTGGATTACCGTAAAATCACTTCCGACGAACTTATTGTCTACGACATAGAGCTTTCAGAGTTTGTCCGTCGGAAAGTAATGGCAGTAAAACTGCAAAAAAGAAGACCACCACTTAGCGAAAACGACATCTCAGAGATTTACCAGGTATTTTCAAAATCTAATATTACTGATCCTAAAATTAGGGAGGCGCATGTTCATTCCCTAAAAAACCAAAAATCTAAAAGTGCTTCGGAACAGCCGATGCAATGCGTAGTTTGTAAAAAAGTCGTTTCAGATAAAGTAAAGTCCTTTTGTTTAAAGAATAAGAAGTTCGAAGGTAAAATATATTGCTATGAGCACCAGAAAAGGAGTGGTTAAATGATACACAAAGAACCGATCGACTATATCCGTGTCCCTGCTCCTCAACATAGTGAAGATGCCTTCTATGAAGTAAGGTATGGGGATGTAGATTGGGAGGATACCGGAGAGGAAAACAATTACAAGAGAGCTGTCTATATAGTTATGGGGTATGGAGACAAAATGGCCTACAGGCGTGTTCCTCATATACTAACGTCATCCAACCCAGATGAAAATGGTTTGAGTGATCTGGAGAAGGTAATGACAGCGATAGAGAAAATCAGGAAAAGGAATAGCATTTGATTTATTTGTGAAAGTCAGAATAGAAATGAGGCAGAGCGAGTCGGAACCCGGCTTGTTCTGTCTCTTTTTTTCTATAGTAATTACCTCCCTTTAAGTATTTTATCGGAATACCAAAAAAAGGATAAAAAGTTTGCAAAAATATGTCGATATACATCATCATTAAAAAAGGATGAATAAATTATTATAAGAATCTTTAAGGAACTAGCTGGCTAAGTCAATAATGTCAGCTAATAAGTAAAGAAGCGAAAACACCGTTTTAGGAGGTGTGAAAGAATTATGAGTGATATAGCAATTATTAAAGGAAAAGAGCTGTATAAGAGTAAGTATCTCAGGGTATTACAGAATAATCTGAAACATACAGTAAAAGCAGTAAATGCTAATAATCCTGATTTAATTCGCAGTTTGAATCCTGGATTGATTATAGTAGATATCGAAGCAGATATTGATCTAACATTTATCAAAGAGGCGTTTAGAGATAAAAATAGTAAGGTAGCTGTGTCTTGTCCGGAAGTGTACGATGAACAATTAGTCAGGTTATTTAGAATGGATTTACAAGGATATCTGCTTAATAAAATGAAACCCATGGAGGCCGTGGATGCCATTGAATGGATATTAAACGGCATTATTTATGTTCATCCACATTTAGTAAAGCCCCTGTTCATGGATTTTATGGATATGAATCAGTCAACCATTGCTCGGCCAAAGCGCCTTCTGACAAAAAGGGAGTGGCAGATCGTGGAGCTGTTGGCAACCGGTGAACAGTCCAATCCAAAAATAGCGGACATACTTCAGTTGTCCGAGAAAACAGTAAAGAATCATCTGGCTTCCATTATGTGTAAATTGAATGTAGATAGCAGGACAGGCGTTGCCGTGACAGCAATAAGGAATAGGTGGGTTCGAATTTAGTGAAGGGGGGGCTCCAGCCTCCTAAAATAATATAACCATCTGTCCATAAGTTACCGAATTAATTCCTTTCTTGTAATCAAAATCATAGCTGAGTCACAGGGGCCCAGTTCCCCCCTAAGTGACAAAAGCCAAGTGAGCAGCAAGGTATAGGAATATACCAAAAAATAATTGGTAAAAAAAGGATATGATTGTAATTTTTTGAAGTATTTTCTGTCGCTATTTAGTATAATAGGATAGGTGAAAAGCACCAGTTCGAAAAGGAGTATACATATGCAATTCATTTTATCAGTTTTCGCTTTTATTACCGTATTCTATATGCTTTACAGAAAATACAGTGGTATATTTGGAGATTTGAGCCAAAATGCTAGAGTAGGAATATTCACCTTTGCGCTGGGAGTCATTTTAAGTTTTTTTGCTTTTTCCATGGGTGTCAGTGGCAATATCTACTCTTATCCCGAAGCTCCTTCCTTTTTATTCTCATTCCTGATATTGCTGAGCAACATGGCGTTCATGGGCACTGTTGCCTGCTTGGTGGTAGGTATATACCGACTGGTCGCTTCCAGGTAGGGAGCGTTTTTTTGAGAGAGAGGCCAAGAGGTGAGGGCAGGCTTCCTCAGCCCGAATCTTAAGACATACCCGCATGTTCCCGTTTTCTCCCACTAACTTCCCCTAAGCAAACGTTCAATCTCCGCCGTTTCCTCCTGTGGACTTTTTCTGGTGACCGGTTGTTTCATAGACAGGGTGCGTGCTTTATTTTTCCGCTCTCTAAACCACTCAGGCACAATCTCGTCCGGCTGTTGGCTGTAGTGGATCCTCCGCTCGTTCTGCCGGAAGATCTCTTCGAATGAAGGTTTTTCTTTTGTCATGGGAAAGCTCCTTTTGCAGGTGGGATTAAGGAGGTCTGGAGAGGGGATGGGGAGCGACTGGAGGACTGATGGTAAAAAGGTCCAATGCTTCTGCTATGGAGGAGCGTTTACAATTTGGAGTCCGTGTTGCCATTTCCATCTTGCTTATGTATTTCGTGGATACTCCGGCTTTTTAGTTTCAGTTCGT
This sequence comes from Virgibacillus sediminis, assembly GCF_042643265.1. Lineage (NCBI taxonomy): Bacteria > Bacillati > Bacillota > Bacilli > Caryophanales > Bacillaceae > Virgibacillus > Virgibacillus sediminis. The sequence continues at coordinate 21,910 of NZ_JBHRRZ010000009.1, forward strand.
CCAACCTTTCGACCTCCTTCTCAAGATAATTATCCTCAATGGAAGGGAGGGTAGAAACGTCCTATAGGGCACCTTTTGTGATTAAATGTGTCTAAATTGTGACAAAAGGGAAGTGATGAATCGATAATGAAAAACAGCGTAGATGAGTTATCATCTGCGCTGATTTATTTAAAAGCTTTCTTAGGGGGAGGGAGATACATCAGTTTTCCAACAAAACTTTACTGGTCCCAGCTATTTTTTCTGATAAAAAAAGGACGAGATGGTTTCCAGTCCGTACTGGGACGGGTTAAAAATCTGTTCCGTCGACCCGATGAACAGGACGCCTCCCTTGGCCAGGGACTGGCTCAATTTATTCAACAATGTATGCTTTGCTTCTTCATTAAAGTAAATCATCACATTCCGGCAGACAATCAAATCGAAGTTTCTCTGGAATCTGTCCTTTAGTAGGTCGCTTTGCCTGAAGTTGATCAAACGTTTGATTGGGTCGTTGATCTGGTAGACGCCGGGCGATTTCTCCTGGAAGTGCTCTTGTATGGTTGCCTTCTCCAGCTTTTTCAGGGCGGATGCCGGATAAATTCCTTGTTTGGCCTGCTGGAGGATGGATTTATCAAGATCTGTGGCGGTAATGGAAAACGTGCCTGGATCCCGATGCTCGGACAGGAGGATGCCTAGAGAGTAGGGCTCTTCCCCGGACGAACAGGCGGCACTCCATACTTTAAGCTTGGCCCGGTCCTGAAGTGGCCCGGATACAATAAGCTTTTCCAGCACCTTCCACTGGGATTCATTTCGGAAGAACTCGGAAACATTGATGGTCATATGGCTCAAGAATTGTTCCAAAAGCTGATCATCTCTGTCGATGCCGGTATAGAAGCTCTTTAAATCCTGAAAGCCATGCCTCCCGCTCAGGGCCTCCAACCTCCGCTTCATTTGCTGTTCTTTATACAGGGAGAGGTTGATTCCTGTTTTCTTTCTGATTTTATCGATGAAGTAGGCGTAATCGCTCATGGCCGGTTCCTCCCGAATAATGATAGATGATAGAAAAGGGATGGGACAGCCGGCAAGGCCGGTCGTCCCATCCTATCATGTCCTTCCTTTTACAGTTTAAAGGAGCGGACGAGTCCATTTAATTCTTCGGCCAGCTGGGCCAAGTCTTCGGAGTTGGCAGAGACTTCTTCCATGGAGCTGCTTGTCTGCTGTGCAGCTGCCGAGGTCTGTTCAACGCCTGCAGCGGATTCTTCCGATACAGCAGCAATCTCCTCGATGGAACTGCTCATCTCCTGGCTGGTCGCGGACATGTCTGCCAGATTGCTGGTAACCGTCTGGATTCTGCTTACCATGTCACTGACCGCCTCATTGATTCTTCCAAAGGTTTCCCCGGTCGATTGGATTTGCCCAGTGCCTTTTTCCACTTCGGCATAACCGTTCTGCAGGGATTTCACTACACCGGAGGATTCAGTCTGGATGGTTCCGACAAAGCCGGTGATTTCTGTGACCGAATTGGCCACCTGTTCGGCAAGCTTCCGCACTTCATCAGCAACCACTGCGAAACCGCGTCCCTGTTCACCGGCACGGGCTGCCTCGATGGCCGCGTTCAGTGCTAACAGGTTGGTCTGTTCTGCAATGTCTTTGATGACCGTAACCAGTTTGGAAATTTCCTTGGATTGGGTATCAAGCCCCTGCACTTTTTCAACGGACTCTTTGACAATCTGATCAATCATGTTCATCTGTTGTACAGATTCTTGCATTAGCTTGCTACCGTCGCCGGTCATTTTAAGTACATCCTGGGAAGAATGGTGGATGGTTTCTCCATTGGCATTCGCTTCCTGGACCTTAGCTGAAAACGTTGCGGCATTCATTGACAGTGTGCTTGCATTGTTCGCCTGTGTTTCCGACCCGTTGGCGATTTCCTCCATGGTGGTGGCAATCTGTTCGGAACCGGTTCTCACTTCATTGGCCGATTGGGTCAATTCTTCACTTTGGCTGGAAACAGTTTCTGATACGGTGCTGATTCTCTGAAGCAGTTCCCGCATGCTGCTGTTCATTTCATTGGTCGCTGTGACCAGATGGCCTATTTCGTCCCGCGATTTTATCGTCAGCGGCTGATTGCTCAGGTCTCCGTCGGCAATCGACTTCATCCGCTCCATAACAATGCCGAGCGGGGTGGTGATGCTTCTGGAGGTGAAGATGGCAATCAATATTCCTAAGATCAGGACGGCAAGAGTGATGCTCATTCCGAACATCAGGGAACGTTCACCGCCTTCAATGACTTCCTGACCCATTTCGTTAATGATGTCTTCCCGTTCAGCGGCCATTTCCTGAAAGCCGTCGGACAATTCGATGGTGAGCGGCTGAACCTGGTTTTCCATGATTTGCATGGCTTCCTCGGTATTCCCGGCATCATATTCGGCAAATACCTCATCTGTCAAGGTGCCCCACTGGACCTTCCGCTCAATCAACCGCTCCACTTTTTCGGAATCACTTAGTTCAAGGACCTTATTTTCAAGGGCAATGCTCTCTTCCAGTGTATCGTTGAATGCCTGTCTATGCTGCTCGTCTCCGTATAGAAGGTAGCCCCGTAGCATGCTGGTCCGTTCTGCCATGTTGATGGCCAGCTGTTCATCTGTAATCAGCAGCTCGAGCTGATAATCCATGATCTCCCGCATTTCTTTGTTGGTGTTGCTCGTGGTGACAGCATGGAAGATCCCCAACAGGAGCACCAGAGCGGTGATGGACAGGAATCCGGCGAGCAATTTCGTTTTGATGCTTTTGAAGTTCCGTAGTTTATTCAAATTTTCCACCTCATGTATCTATTTTTTAAAGAACCTTTTGGATTGCTTCTTGAATTCGTTCAGGACTGAAGGGCTTGACGATGAAATCCTTGGCGCCGGCTTTGATGGCCTCGAGCACCATGGACTGCTGGCCCATCGCGGAACACATGATGATTTTCGCATCCGGATGGTGTTTTTTGATTTCCTTCACCGCATCGACGCCGTTCATTTCCGGCATGGTGATATCCATCGTAACGAGCTCCGGCATGAGTTCTGCATACTTCAGGACGGATTCTTCCCCATTGGCTGCTTCGCCGACGACCTCATGCCCCTGTTTCGTGAGTACATCCTTCAGCTGCATCCGCATGAAGGCTGCATCATCTGTAATCAATACCTTTGCCATTATCGTTCAACCTCCGTGTTCGTGCTGCCGGCTGCTTGTTTGGCCTCCGACATTTCTTCCAGATTCAGGACCTTTTCCAAGTCCAGTAAAATCAATAATTTTTCCTCGACTTTGGCGACTCCGTTGATATAGCTTCCGGACAAACTACCGACCGTTTCCGGCGGGGAATCGATCAGGGATTGCTCGAGATCGATGACATCTGTCGCGGAATCAACCAACAGCCCGACCTGGGTATCATTGATATGAACAATCAAAATTCTGGTACTTGCCGTATGTTCAGCTGTACCGATCTGCAGCCGGCCTTTCAAGTCGATGACCGGTGTAATTTCCCCGCGCAGGTTCATGACACCCTGAATGAATGGGGAGGTGTTAGGAACAGGTGTAATATGTGTCACTTTCTCAATGGAAAGCACCTGCTGGATATGAACACCGTAATGCTCGGTATTGAGCTGGAACACAATAAATTTCTTCAGTTCTTCCATATAGTAGGACCTCCTTTATAAGTGGCTGTTATTTAATCAGTGCATTTGGATCGATAATCAGGGAAATCCTTCCGTCTCCGAGAATGGTGGCGCCGGAGATGGCATAAGTGTCCTTGAAATACATACCCAGTGATTTAAGTACGACTTCCTTTTGTCCAAGGAAGGAATCAACGACAAGGCCGCTGACCTTATCTCCCTTACGGACAATGACGACGGATTTTCTTCGTTTATCTTCCTGTCTGTCTTTCAGGTTGAAGATCTCGTCCAGGTGGATGAGCGGGATCACCTTTCCGCGGAAATCGATGACCGGTTCTCCTTTGACATACATGGTATCCTGCTCCTTCAACAGCACCGTTTCCACAATAGAGGAGAGGGGAATCGCATACGTCTCTTCCTGGATTTTGACCAGTAACGTGGCGAGGATGGACAGGGTTAAAGGTAGCTGGATAGTGAACTTGCTGCCCTTTCCAAGCTCTGAGCGGGTGGAGATATGGCCGCCGAGGGATTCGATGGTCGTTCGGACTACATCGAGGCCGACCCCGCGCCCGGAAATATCCGATACATTCTCTGCGGTACTAAAGCCCGGTTCGAATAACAGGGCATATACCTCTTCATCTGCCATCATTTTCGCTTGGTCGTCGGTGATTAATCCTCTGTTCAAGGCTTTGTCCAACACTTTATCCCGGTCGATTCCTGCGCCGTCATCCTCCATTTCAATAACCACCTGGTTGCCGCGGTGGAAAGCACGGAGACTTAACTGGCCTTCTTCCGGCTTTCCTTTCTCCCGCCTCTCCTCAGGCAGCTCTACTCCATGATCGACGGAATTGCGGATCAAATGGACGAGCGGATCACCGATTTCATCAATGACTGTCCGGTCCAATTCGGTATCCGCACCGGAAATTTGCAAGTCGATCTTCTTGCCGAGTTCCTTGGCGAGTCCACGGATCATGCGGGGGAAGCGGTTGAATACCTGCTCGATGGGCACCATTCTCATGGTCAGCATGATGTCCTGCATGTCCTTGGACACCCGGGAAAGATGCTCAACGGTATCGATGAGCTCCATGTCGCCGGACCGCTTGGAAATCTCCTCGAGCCGCCCCCGGTCGATGACGACTTCTTCAAACAGATTGATCAGCTGGTCGATCCGTTCGATGTTGAGGCGGATGGTTTTGGAAGACTGCCGCTTCTGTTGGTGGGACTGCTCGTCCGTTTGCTCCTCCTCTGGTGTTTCGGCGGGAAGTTCCGATGGTTCTGGTTGCGGCTCTTCCGGTAATTTGGCGGAGGCGTCCTCCGCCACCGCAGACAGCTCTTCCGTGACTTCGTCGGGAACGTCTTCAACCACTGCGGGCTTCTCTTCAGGGGGTTCCCCGGAAGCTGCCGTAAGGGTCTGGGTTGGCAGGACCGTCCAATCAGCCCGGTGTATTTCTGAAATGTTCAATACACTGTTTTTAACTTCCTGTGGGTCTGCCTCGGTAAGGACGAGGGCCAAAAACGAAGACCCGAATTGTTCGTCCTCCAACTCTTCCACGGTGGGAATGGTTTTAATGAGCTCCCCCAGATTGCTGAGGGTTTCCACTACCATGAAGGCGCGCACGCCCTTCAACAGGACATCCTCCTGCAGCTCAACCTCCAGCTGGATCGCATGATAGCCCTGTTCCTGCGCTTGGGCAATGACGGCGGACTGGAATTCGTCCAATTCCATCACCGATGGTTCCGGTGCAACCGGGGCAGGTGGAGGTATGTCGGCGGGTTCGCCTGTTTCTAATCGCCGGAGTTCTTCGACCAGAGAGGAAACATCCTTCTTCCCGGTGCCGCCTTCACTGATGCTTTCGACCATTTCCTCCAAAGCTTCCAGGCAAGAAAAAGCTGTGTCGATCACCTCGGTCGTGACATCCAGTTTTTTGTTGCGGATGAGATCCAGCACATTTTCCATCTGATGGGTGAGGGAGGAGATATCATCGAACTCCATCGTAGCTGCCATCCCTTTCAGCGTATGGGCGGAACGGAAGATCTCTTCCACGATCGACAGGTCCTCCGGCTGCTTTTCCAAAAGCAGCAGGTTGTCATTGACTGCTTGCAAGTGGTCCCGGCTTTCATCCAGGAACATTTCTGTGTATTGGTTTGTATCCATATAAGCCTTCCTTTCCAATGGACGGCCAGTCCAGCAATAAATAATGATGGATTCTCCATGGTTAACGGAGGGGATAGGTTAGCCTGATTTGGCCGCATTTCCCTGCATCATTATTCGGAGTGGTGATCCGGTTGTGGAATCGTTTTTTCTCCTATGTAAGCCGCGGTCCCATAGGCGTCAAGGTTTCGCCCTTACGAGGTCACCATATTACAGGTAGTTCGATTCATAGACTTCTAATCTATTCATCGGACAAATTACTTAATTTGTGTAGAGGAAAACGAAAAACGGAATTATACGAATGCTGGGAAGGATGCGGGTAATAGAGGAAGGAATTTTTAGAAGACAAGGCGCGGTGGGCACAAAGAAAATTCTTATGGTATCTTGGCAAGAGGAATGGGTTTAGGAAATGAGCCTGTTCCGTTTTTTATGGAACCGCAAATTACAAACCGTTATACCTAGTCCCTTGAGTCCTATTATCCACCATATATTAATCTGTAACCTACACAGAAAGAAGAGCCTATCGATTGAAATTCAGCCTGATTATTTCGGGGGTAGTGTGCCCTTGTTTCACTCTAATCCATCTTGCTAAAAGTGAATCCTTCATTGCTCTTACGAGAAGGAAAACCCTATAAAACATCAGCCTGACAGGGAATCTCTATGGAAAACTAGTTTTTTCATCTAGCAAAATCTGCCGGATTCTGTCAGGTTATCTTTATGATTAACTAGCTGACTATGGTATAATTTTCCACAAATCATCTATGAAAAAGGAGAGGATGTTTTGGGTACCAGAGATTGGAAGAATGTTGGAGTGATTTTTGCCATTATTCTATTACTCTTTCAACCCGTTGCTGGCGTATATGCCACAGCAGAGGTAGATAACGGAATGGACAGGATCAAAGACCAGCAGCAAAAGGCGCCCGAAAGCCCGATTTCAGACACAGACAAAGAAAAAATGAAAGATGTGATGCGGGACGCGGAAAAAAAGATGCGGATCCTGCAATCAAGTGGGGAAAACGAGAAAGGAAGTCTTGAGAGCTTCCGTAAACACTATATAAAGAAAGAAGAAGGGGACAGGCAGCTCCAGAGCGCGAAATCTGTCGACCTGTCGGAGGTGAGTGACAGGGGAGTCATCCTCCATATGGAAGACGGCAGCAGACCGAACACGAGCAGCCATCCCATTGACTTGAAAGATGTACCGGAGCATCTAGAGCAGCAGAATATATATTTGGCGAGGGTTCAGGATGAGGCTGATTACAACCAGGTGCTAAAAGCCCTGAAGCAGGACGAGGGTGTTCTGACGGCTGAGCCTGATTACATCCTGGAAACTTCCTATACGCCGAGTGATCCATACTACAACCAGCAATGGCATCTCCCGGCCATCAATATGGAGCGGGCCTGGGATGTGGAACGGGGATCCGCGGATGTAACTGTGGCTGTGCTGGACTCGGGGGTGAATGCCGGACATCCTGATCTGCAGGGAAGGGTTCTTCCCGGATATGACTTTGTAAATGAGGACAGCGACCCTTCAGATGATCATGGACACGGCACAATGGTTGCCGGGGTCATAGCGGCCAATGTCAACCAAACAGGATCTGCAGGGATGGATATGCATGCGGATATCCTGCCTGTCAAGGTCGCCAATGACCTTGGCCATGTTTCATCCCTCGACTCAGTTGCCGGCATCTATTATGCTATCGAGCAGGGAGTCGATGTCATCAATATGAGCTATGGTGGCTACCAGTTCCATAAAGCTTCCCGCGATGCACTCTGGGAGGCGTACCAGCAGGGAATCTTGGTTATTGCCGCAGCCGGCAATGACGGGATCAGCGACCCATCCTACCCGGCTTCCTATGAGTTTGTCATCAGTGTAGCAGCAACCAATGAAGCGGGCAATCCGGCAAGCTTCTCTAATTTTGGCAACATGATTGATATCGCTGCGCCAGGGACCAACATCATCAGTCCAAACCATCTAAATACTTACAGCTCGGCGAATGGCACATCATTCTCTGCTCCGGTGGTCAGTGGAGTAGCGAGCCTGTTGAAAGCAAGGAATCCCGGCTGGGAGCCGTGGGAAATCGAATGGGCCTTGGAAAGTGAGGCAGTTCCAACCGGACAAGCGGAATGGGAGAACAGGAAAGGGTATGGAAGAGTGGATGCTTATGAATCTCTGACAGCAAGTCTTCCCTCCTTGAGCGGGGACGTTTCCAATGAGAGAAGTGGAGCACGCCAGCTGAACTCGGGCGAGGCGGTGACGGAACTTATGGATATGCCGCAGGATACCGACTGGTATTCTTTTGACATCGGTCAAACCGCTTCTGTCACCTTGGATCTAACCGTAGAGGCAAACCATCAAGATTTGGTGGGAGTGGTTTATAAGTATAATGGAGATACGGTGACAGATCAGCAGGTGATCGATGACGGGGCAATGGGAGACAGCGAGCAATTGACCTTCACCACAGACCCGGGAACCTATTATTTGGCAGTCTATGATTATAATAACCATTGGTCGGAGACCCCTTATAAGGTACAAGCCGACATTGACACTTCCATCAGTGAGGAAGATTATGATATCTGGGAAGTGGAGCCGAATGACCAAGTCGCAGATGCGACGACTTTGCCATATGAGATGATAGGGGCAGGGGCCTTCCAGACTGCAGACGATCTGGACATATATGAAGTGGAGCTTCCATACTGGGGAGATATCCTCCTGTCGGCTGCAGCCGACAGTAATGCCGTGAGGAATGATCCATCAGCCATTTTGCTGGATGAAGATGGAAATGTGATCCACGAATCACAGGTATATCAAGAAGTTGACAATGATTTGAAGATCAATTCGGTCAGCTATGACAACATAGAGCCGGGAACCTATTATATTGTAGCAGCCAATATGCAGAATTACGCAGTAGACAGGCCGTACTTGATTGATATCAGTTATATTGGCGAAGTATATGGAGAAGTTGCAATACCACAGGCTTCCCTGGAAAGCGGAACATACACAGGCGACATTGAGGTAGAGTTGACCGCCGAGGATGGAACGAATGTCATCTACACCCTGGATGGCACGGAGCCGGGCCCGCAAAACGGCCGGCAGTATACAGGACCGATAACTATGAAGGAAGACACTACCCTTAAAGCCGTCGCCGTTGTGGATGGGCGAATCAGTAAAACGGCAGAATTTAACTATATCATTGAACAGGTAAATCTAGCACCACCGACAGCCAATATCTCTTCAGGGGAAGAGTTCAATGAGCCATTTGAACTGGAACTTACCAGCAATCTGCCGGACGCCAATATCATTTACACGGTTGATGGCACGGAACCAACACCAAGCCATGGAGTGCTTTACGAGGGGCCTATTACTATTGAGGAAACTACGGAAGTAAAGGCTATTTCGGTCCTTGGCAGCATGGTCAGTGATGTAAGCAGCTTTATATACTATTATGTGCCCGCAGCAGAGGAGCCTGTAACGGAGGAACCGGAAGAGCCGTCGCCAAGTGAACCGGAGGAACCTGTAGCAGAGGAACCGGAAGAGCCGGCACCAAATGTACCAGCGGAACCTGTGATTACAAAATTCCCTGATGTCAATCGGTATGAGCAGGAGATCGGATATCTGGCTGGATTGGGGATTATCCGGGGCTATCGGGACGGCACTTTCCGTCCGGAACAAAATGTGAACCGGCTGCAGGCTGTACAGATGATTCTCCAGGAGATGGATATTGATGTGGAAAATTATGATGCACCGGATCCTGGATTCACGGATGTCCGTCCTGGCTCTTATGGATATGAGTATATAGCCGCCGCTGTCGAAATAGGCTTTATCAAAGGGAAGCAGAATAACACCTTCGATAAGGGAGGATCCTTGACCCGAGGACAAATGGCGGCCATCCTGACAAATGCCTATAATTTGGAGGCTCAGGGGACTGTAAACTTTACGGATGTCCACCAAGGGCATTGGGCATATGATGTGGTGAACGCCCTTGTCTCAAATGGAATTGCCAGAGGGTATACGGACAATACCTTCCGTCCGGGTACACCTGTCAGCAGGCAACATTTCTCTGTGTTCCTCTATAATTATTTACAATAATTACAAGAAACTGGAAGCTGCAGATGGGCAATAGCTAGTGATATGATAGAGAAGGGAAAAGGAAGAAGTTGGAGAAATCTTGCTCCAGCTTCTTTCTGCATATCTACCAATCTTAGAGGAGGAAACCGAATGTGGAAAAAATTCAGCGTTGCATTGACAGCGCTAACCCTGATGGCAGGCACCTTCCTGCCATCAAAAGCGGCAGCGGAAGAGCTTTTTATTGATGTTGACCGCAATGATTCCCATTACCCAGGGATCTTCACCCTGGTGGATATGGAAACGATCAGCGGGTACCCGACCGATGATGGCAGGAAGGAGTATCGTCCGAATGGGGATATAAGCCGGACCCATACCGCCGTACTGTTCAGTGAGGCATTGAAACTCGGGCAGCCTGCTGATTTGTCCGGAGCGTTGGCGAATTTCTCGGACATAGATGAAGGTCATCTATATGCAGAGCAAATTGCCAATACGTATGAAGCAGAAATCTTCAAAGGGAGTCAAGGCAGGTTCAATGAAGGACCCATCAACAGGGAGCAAATGGCCACCGTATTGGTGAATGCCTTCGACCTGACGGATAGCGGAGCATATACGCCGGTGTATCTTGACAATGTTTCTCCGTCCCACAAAGAAAATGTCAAAGTTCTCGCACAGCATGGCATCACCAATCAACTGGACGATTTCCGTCCGAAGGAAACCGTAACCCGTGGGCAGTTTGCGACCTTCTTGTTTGAAACGATGAAAGCTGCCGGGCATATTGCAGATAATGGTGAGACAGAGGCGCATTTCATCGATGTAGGACAGGGGGACAGTACCCTAGTCATTAGCCCGACCGGTCATACCATGCTGATTGACGGAGGCAAACGCTCTGCAGGTGATGAAGTAGTTGCCTACCTGCAGGAACAGGGCATTGACACAATCGACCTGCTGGTGGCTACCCACCCGGATGCCGACCATATCGGCGGCCTGATTGATGTATTGGAGCAGATCCAAGTAAATCAGGTGCTCGACAGTGGAACACCGCATACAACCCAGACATATATGGATTATCTTACTCTCATTGAGGAAAAAAACATACCATTCCAAGTGGCATGGACAGGGCAGACGATTCCATTTGATGAAAACTTGGATTTACAAGTGCTTAATTCCTCCGAAGACAGCAGTGATTCAAATGAATCATCTATCGTTCTCAAACTCAGCCATGGATCAGTGGATATGATGCTCACCGGGGATGCCGATGATGATGCAGAACAGAGAATGGTTGATAAGTTCGATGTGGAAGCAGAAATTCTGAAGGTCGGCCACCATGGTTCATACACGTCGACGTCCAGTTCGTTCCTATTAGAAGTAGATCCGGAAATCGGAGTGCTTTCCTATGGAGAGAACAGCTATGGACACCCGGATGCTGATGTAGTGAACCGTCTATGGGATTATGGGACAGACCTCTACTCCACCTGTGATTCCGACGATATTGTGGTAGACACCAACGGCAATTATTTCACGGTGAATGCAGAAGAGTATAATGGACAGGATGATTGTTCAGCTATCGGCAGCGGAGACGAGCTAGAGCCTCAACCTGAACCACAGCCTGAGCCAGGACCGGACTATCCAATCAACGTGAACACTGCAGGCTATGAGGAGCTCCAGCTGATTAACGGTGTCGGCCCGACGATTGCAGAAAATATCATTAACTACCGCGAAGCGAATGGGCCGTTCCAGTCCATTGAGGAACTGGAAAATGTCAGCTATATCGGCCCGGCCACTCTCGAAGAAATTCGCCCATATATTACGCTGTAGGATGTGATTCATTGGCAATATTTACCATAGACCGTATTGAAGGGAACAAAGCAGTCCTTCTCCTAAGGGACGATGAAAGACAAGAAAAAGATGTCCCACTTTCAAGGCTTCCAATGGGTGTAAAGCAGGGGGATATGGTACAGAAAACAGAAAATGGGTTCATCCTTTTAGAAGAAGAAACCAAGGCGGCTAGACAAAAAGCCCAGGATTTACTGGATAAATTGAAGAAGAGACATTGAATGAAGAAGCCCGTTCCGAATATTTGGAACGGGCTTTTAGTATGATAGATTTCGAGGAAGTCCTAGCTGGCTTTCAATTCTTTTGTTGCCGCCGGAAATTTTCTTTTTGTTTTGCCGACGATATATTCACCGAAGGGCAGCAGGGAAATCAATTTGATTAGAACGAGGGTAATAGTAAATGACAAGAAGAATAAACCAAGAATAGCCGTCGTAATGCCAGGAAAGATTTCGGTCATATATGGGTAGATCAATTGCTGTACCTGCCAATGGATTAAATAAATTCCCAGTGAATAATTGCTAATCAGATTGACAATCTTCAGATTTGGAAACAGTTGTCCCCAGGCTATCACTGCCAAACAAATGGAAATAACGAACGGAAGGAGGTCAGTTCTTCTGGAACTAAGGACGATATACCCAGATTCATAGGACGCCACGATAAGATAGGCACTAAAGAAAACAAAGACAAGGGTGAGCCATTTGTACTCCCGCAAGAATTCTTTTACTTGGTCATAATGTTTTCCGATCAGGAAAGCAGTCGTGAAATAGCCGAACCAGGCGGTAAACGGAAGACGCAATTCAGCGTGGTATTCCACAAAGAAGGATATACCGCTGTTCAATAAGGAAAGGTGAATCATCATGACAAGGATACTAATTGGCAGTAGTTTCTTAACTGACCATTGGAACCGGACAATCAGGTAATGGAGAACATAGAATTGAAAGATGATCAGAATAAAATATCCTTGGAAATTGCCAAGGAGGTTGTCCAATACATTTCCACCTATGTCGTAATCCCATCCTTGTTTGTAAGCCTGAACCAGTACATCGATGATAGCAAACACAATAAACGGGCCGAATATATATTTAGCCCGTTTGCGGAAAAAGCCGTCGGGTATGCGGTTATGATACTTATTCGCCAGAATGATTTCTGATAAGACGACAAAAGCCGGTGTGGCATATACGAGAAGCACCCGATACTGACTGATATCCTGGAATATATCGCTGCCAAGTATATATTTTATATGAGTGGTGCTATGCAGAAAAACGATAGTCAGGCAGGCAATTGCCCGCAGTAAATTCCATTCTTTTACCATTTTCATATCCTTCTTTTCTTAAGGTTAAATAAGTAGTAATCATACCATACGTGAAATAATTGAACAATTAGGCTTTATATGGTAATTATTACCGAAAGCTGATGATCAATTTTAAACTTCATAACAAAAGGCTGACGGGTTTTCCGTCAGCCTTTTGTTTATCGTTGTTTAGTAAACAATTGGACTTGATAACTTCCATAGTTGCCGCCGTGATAAACCCCGACACCGATATGGGTGTAGGCCGGATTCATGATGTTCTGCCGGTGGCCTGGACTGTTCATCCAGCGCTCCATCACCTCTTCAGCGATGGTTCTGCCTGCCGCAATATTCTCACCGGCGCTAGTGTACTCGATTCCTCCGGCTGTCAATAGATCAAATGGGGTGCCGAGAGTCGGCGAGACATGGTCGAAGTAGTCATTGTCCGCCATATCCTTGGCCTTGATCAATGCCAGGTTATCCATGTCTGTATCTGGTGTAAGCGGGGCCAGTCCTTCCTCAGTCCTCTTCTCATTCACCAGATCGGTGATTTCCATCATCATTGCCATGTCTCCATCAGGAGGAGTTGGCAGCCCGGGATAAGGAGGCTGGGGCTCTGCTGCCCGCTCGGTATTGATAGTTTTATACAGGAACGTTGCGAACTGGCCTCTGGTGAGATATTCTCCCGGGCGAAAATTATCCAACTGATTGGTGATACCATATTGGGCGAGGATGGCCACATTATACTGGTGGGACGGAGACACATTGCCAAGATAGATTGGTGCTTGGCTGCCATTATCCTCCAGTTCATAGGCGTTCACCAGAACGGTTGCCATCTGTTCCCGGGTGATGGGTCCTTCATTGAATATGCCATTGTTTCCTTGGAATATGTTTGCTTCATAGGTGCTGCCGATTTGTTCGGCATATGGGTGATATGTGTCGATGTCCTGAAAGTTTTGCAGCGATTTTTCCAGATTATCCGGCGGCGGAAGATTCAATGCTTCTGAAAGCATGACTGCTACATGGGTACGGCTGATTTTGGCATAAGGCTTAAATTCAAATTTACCGTCAGGTAGGGGGTACCCTTGGATGATACCGATTTCTGCCAGCTCCTCGATCCCTTCATGGTGGGAATTATCTTCTCCCACATCTACAAATGTGGCCGTAACATTTGCCAGCATCGGGGATGCGGATGTCAAAAAAGTAAATAATGCAATAAAAGCAATCATAAGTATACGCAAGTTGGCGCACTCCCTTTTTCAGTATTTTGGTTATGTCTCATCTTCTTTCCATACCCTCACCGGCCGCCGGGAAAACCTTTTCCTTCCAACAAAGGCAGAAGTGACCCGTTGGCGGGGTGAGAGCCAGTCGTGCCATGGCTGCTCGCACTAGGGCGACCCCAGCTTAGCTTCCTAAACAATGAAAAAGCCCCCATATCGATAAGGAGGCTTTTAGGCATATATGCCGTTGATCAACTGCCTGGCTCTGACAGTGATTCCGATTCATTGAGTACGTTTGACAATTTCCGGTAGTTGGTGGAACAGAGCTGAGGGAGACACCGTACTCATCTGCGATCTGCTTCTATGGACGCGGGATTAGCAAGTGACGCTTTTGCATAGGTTTGACAGATTGCTTGCGGGGCCCGAGTGGGAGACCGCCCGGCCCGAGTGATTGCAGAAATAGCCAGAGTAGGCCTTTTCGCCCTTGTTCATGATTCTCTATTAATCTCTTTATTGGATCTAACTGGTAGGCCCGATAATTTTAGGAAAAAACCTTATCAACCCATAGAAAAGCTAGTATAATATAGCTAGCTTACTAGGAGGGTTACAATGAAGAAAGTTTGGATGCTATTACTAATGGTACTGGTATGCGGAGGAGTGGCCCTTCCGGCGACAGCTGCCGAGGAAGACGGCAACCTGACGATACCGGAAGTGAAGAAGATGATCGCCGAAGAAGCGAGGGAACAAGGAATTCCCCCGGAAATACTGAAGGCGGTTGCTGCAGTGGAAAATGGTTATAGGCAATTTGAGGAGGACGGCAGCCCAGTCATTTCCCCTGACGGAGGGATTGGTGTCATGCAGGTGACTCCGGAAAATGTTGATATTCCATTGGACGAGGACAAGCTTCGGACAGACATCGAGTATAATATTGAGATTGGTGCTGCTGTCCTCAACAATAAATGGGAGCTTTCTTATCTTCCTGACATGAACGGAGGAGAACGGGAGGTTCTGGAGAATTGGTATTTTGCAGTAATGGCCTATAACGGTCTGTCCGCTGCAAACGATCCAGAGATCAATCCGGGAGAAACCTATCCGGAAAAGGTCTATGAACGGATCGAGAACTTTGCCTTGATCGGTTTGGAAGGATATTTCAAATTCCCTGAGTTCGCTATCCGTTATGAGGAAGGGAATGAAGTGATGTTTTTCCCCGAGGAAGCACATTATGAAACGGAAACCATTACTCCTTCCCAGCAGATGTACGTAACGGGAGATATTGTCTATACAGACGAGAGGGACGGCAGTCTTAATATGCGTGACAGCTCCCTGGGACTGGTGACGGATATCTGGCCGTACACTCCGTTAACTATAACGGGCGAAACACTTGAAACGGATAACCCGTTCAATGATTATGTGTATTACAAAGTAGAAGGAGTCGAAGTACAAGGTTATGTGGCTTCTGCCTATCTCAATCAAGGTACGGAAGACTTGATATATGAGGACCCCGTAGATGACCAGCGGGCGGCTGCATTGGCTTTTTCTTCACTGCATGATTATCTCCAGGGCTACCCGGATGGAAGGTTCGGTTCCCATGAACAGTTGACCCGGCACCATGCGGCCGTAATCCTAGACAATATCCTGTCCCTTGAGACACCTGCCGATTATGAGATTCAGGCAGATGACGTAACGACAGGAGGTATTTATTACGAGCAGCTCCGCCGTACAGAATACCACGGACTGCTTGGCGGCGGCGGGAAGCTGCGGCCTACGGAGAATTTTACCCGGTCACAGATGGCCCAAGTAATGGTAGAAGCTTTTCCGGAGCAGTATGAAGAGCCGGTCCCGCATACCTTTCAGGATCAGGAGGTCATTTGGAATCCGGAAGCGGTCAACACCATCTATACCAATGGAATTACGGTAGCAGATCCATTTCGGCCGAATCAGGACATAACTAGGTCTCAATTCGCCATCTTCATTTATAGAACCTTGGTGGATATGTAAGGGCATGATTTAAAAAATGGAAGTAGGTGAAGACCATAGAAAAGAAAATCTATTCAGCGGGTTGTGTCCTATTTCTAACATTGTCCTTGACCATACCCGCTATTGGGGAAGCAGAGAAAGCATCGGATGAAACGTTCTCGCTAAGAGATGATCTTCCAGGCCTGTCAGAGAAGCAGGGGCTTTCAGGGGAGGATTCTCCTCATTGGATACACGGTATGGAAGGGGAAACGGAAATTTATGACCGGAGAATCATTGTGAGAGAAAAAGACGGAAGTACGTTTTCTACGGAAGGGCTCGGGGTACTAGAAATCTATGACGCCCTGCCAGCAGATTTTCCTTATCAAATAGTGCGTGTGCCGGAGGCTGCTGATTTTCAGGAGAAATTGATGGAAATCAGGGAGGATGAACAAGTAGAAAACGCCGAGCCGGATTACATCAGGGAAACTTACTTCCAGCCAGAGGACGCGAAATATACTAGTCAATGGTATTTGGATCAACTCCACCTACCCGATGCCTGGGATATTACCAGGGGTTCGGAGGATGTGGTCATTGCTGTGCTGGACAGCGGGGTGAAGGCCGACCACCCCGATTTGGAAGGTAGAGTGCTTCCCGGATATGACTTTGTTAATGAGGACGAAAATCCAGATGATGATCATGGCCATGGAACGTTCGTAGCCGGAATCATTGGCGCAAACGCTAATCCAGACGGGATAGCCGGCCTGGACCATCATGCTAAAATCCTGCCGATAAAAATTGCCAACAGCCGTGGTGAATCTACTGTATCCAATACCGTGTCAGCCATCTATTACGCTATGGAGCAGGATGCAGATATCCTCAATATGAGCTATGGTTCCTACCAGTTAAGCCATATGGAGCAGGAAGCGATACGGGATGCTTATGAATCTGGCATCCTTCTCGTTGCCTCAGCCGGGAATGACAATACGTATGAACACTCCTATCCCGCTTCCTATCCGGGGGTCATAAGTGTAGGATCTACAGACCGTGAAGGTTACTTATCGACATTTTCGAATTATGGATACTTCCTGGACCTCACTGCACCGGGGGAGGAGATTTACAGCACCTTTTTAAATGGTTATTCGATTGATAATGGGACTTCCTTTTCAGCTCCATTGATCAGCGGCTTGGCAGCCCTCCTGAAGTCTGCCAGGCCGGAGTGGACGAATAACCAGATCCAATGGGCGCTGGAAAAAAGTGCCGCAAGTGAAACGCCGGGCGAATGGGATCCTTATAAAGGGTATGGCAGAGCAGATGCCTATGCAGCACTTACGACTGATTTGCCGGACAGGGAAGAGGCACCGGATCAAAGAAGCGCGGCACAGGAAGTACAGGCCGGAGAAGCGGTTGATGAGCGAATGGATGGGCCGATGGATACGGATTGGTTCCATATCAAAGTGGAGAAAGGCTCCCATGTCTCCATCCTGTTAAGCGATCCGCCGTCCTATCTCGACTTAGTGCTTGGCCTGTACGATAACGAAGGGCTTGTTGAAATGGCGGACAAACAGGAGATGGGGGAAGGGGAAGAAATCACCTTTACCGCTGATCAGACGAAAGACTATTACATTGGTATTCTTGATTACTATAATCATTGGTCAGAGGAAAAATACGAGCTGCTGATTGATGTGGAAAAAGAGATATTTTCTGATGTATCGCACTATGTGAAGGAAATCAATTATTTGGCGGAACATGGGATCATCCATGGCTTTCCAGATAAGACATTCAAACCTAAACAGGGTGTAACAAGGCTTCAGGCTGTACAGATGATCCTGCAAGAAAAAGGAGTGGATTTGGAGGCATCCAAGGCACCAGATCCGGGTTTTAAAGATATGCCTGCCGGAGTTTACGGCTATGAAGCTGTAGCTAAAGCGGCCGAACTCGGCATCATCCGCGGAAAGCAGGATGGGACGTTCAATCCCAGCGGGATCTTAACCCGTTGGCAGATGGCGGCGATATTGACCGCTGCCTATGAGCTGGAAGGAACCTATGAAGGAGCTTTCAGAGATGTCCCTGAGGGGCATTATGCCTATGGTGTGGTACAGGCCATTGCTGCTAACGGTATTGCACGGGGATATGAAGACGGGACGTTCAAGCCAACAAGGAACATAAGCAGGGAACACTTCTCGGTGTTTCTCTACAATTATCTTTCGGGAAGATAATTCCTTTTCCCGGTTTCTATCGGGTCAACCATAATTATCAGCAACTAGGAGGACAAAAAGTGAAAAAAGGTATCTTTGTTAACAGGATCACCGTATTTTTAGTACTTATCAGTGTTATCTTCGCCATTCCGCTTACCACTGCCGCCCAATATTCCGTCAGCTTCACAGACGTGAAGGAAGGAAACTCCCATTATACTGCTATTATGGAGCTGGCGGAAGCCGATATTATTTCCGGCTATACCAACGGCGAATTTGGAGTAAATGATAAACTGCAGCGAAGCCATGCTGCTGTACTGCTATTCAACGCGCTTGGCTTGGTTGCTCCGGTAAATGAGGAAGAAATCCTCGCGAAGCATTATGATGATATCAGTCCGAACTACCTTTATTCCGGCCAGATTGCAGCAGTGACTCCTGATATTTTCAAAGGAAGCAACCGCATGTTCAATGCGGAAAAACTGATTACGAGGGAGCAGATGGCAACAACACTCGTCAACGCTTTTAAACTGGAGGATGACGGGACAGATCCGGGAGTCAACCTATCCAACGTCGGAACCTCCCATAAACAGAATGTCAAAATACTGGCACAGCACGGGATTACCAACCAGCTGGATGATTTCCGCCCTAAAGAATCTGTGACACGGGGCCAGTTCGCATCGTTCCTCTATCAAACTATCAAAGAGGATGCATCTGTCATTACAGCCAATCAATATGATATCGATTTTGAAAGATTGATTGAAATCCAGTCCAGGGTAAACCCGAAAGTTGACGGGGCTGGAAGATTTGAAGCCAGTAAGGAGCTGGTTGCCTATTATGCCAACTCTCATAACTTCGAAGTGGATTCCCCGGAATTCATGCAGTTCTTGCTTCTTTCCGAGCCGGCTGGCCTGGATGCGGATGAATTGAATGAAAAGGTCCTGAAAGGGAAAGGGACATTGGAAGGAACCGGCGAAGCCTTCATTGAAGCGGCACAACGGTTCAATATCAATGAAGTCTACCTGATTGCCCATGCGCTGCATGAAACAGGAAACGGGACTTCTGCTTTAGCGTCCGGTATTACAGTGAACGGCAAGAAGACGTATAACATGTACGGAATCGGAGCATACGACGAATGTCCGCAGACCTGCGGCTCCCAGCGTGCCTATGATGAAGGCTGGTTTACACCGGAAGATGCAATCATCGGTGGGGCCCGCTTTATCGGGAATAACTATATCAATCAAGGGCAGGATACCCTTTACAAGATGCGTTGGAACCCTGATAATCCAGGGACTCACCAATATGCTACACATGTGAGCTGGGCAGTGAATCAGACGTATAGGATACAGAACATCTATAATCTCCTAGATACGTATGTGTTGGTATTTGATGTACCGGTATTCCAGAATCAGCCAGAATATTCACCGAAACCAACTGGAGAAGACCAGTATTCCATCGATTATTCGAAACAGGGATTGTTGTTCCGGACAACTACCACCCTTAATATGAGAAGTGCACCATCGACTGCCTATAGTATCATTACCACCCTGCCACAGGGAAAAACAGTGGAAGTCATTGGTGAAAACGGCGGCTGGTACAAGGTGAAAGCAGATAACCGACAAGGCTGGGTTTCTGGCGCCTATCTAACATCTGCCAATCTATTGGAAGTGGTTAACGTGGAAAACAGACTCTATGTCAGAGAAGAACCTACCAATAAAAGCAACAATGTCGGCTCCGTCTGGAATGGAGATACGGTGGTAGCCGAACTTGATGCCAATGGTGATTTTATTATTGAAAATAGTTACTACAAAGTCATCTTTGATGGCAAGGAAGCTTGGCTCCATGGTGATTACCTGAAAGAGATGTAAAGTGGAAAAAGCAGATGCGTAAATGTAGTGCCGCATCTGCTTTTTCTACTCTCCGATTCATCCTGAATGGGCGGCCTTGAAATGAGGGGAACAAAATGAAACGACAACATATTGATTCTATATTCTATCTGCGATTATTCGCCATGCTGATGGTAGTGCTTGTCCATGTGACAGGAACCTATCAGACAGTCCTTCCGGAAGGCAGTGATGCTTTCCAGAAATATCACTTCCTGAACCGGTTTATACGGATAGAAGCGGGGATTTTCCTCATGTTGACAGGACTTGTATTTTTCTACAACTTTTTCCGCAAAGACCTGTCACCTGCCGTGTTCCGTGATTATTATAAAAAAAGAGTTGTGTATATACTGGTCCCTTATTTGATCTGGGCACTTTTTTACGAATTCTATGCCTCATACACTATAGGAAGAGAATTGGATGTTATCGGCGTGGCTGAAAGAATTCTCCAAGGAAAGTCCTATTATCAGCTGCATTTCATTTTCCTAATTGTCCAATTCTATCTGGTTTTTCCGCTGCTGATCCTGCTGGCCAAAAAGTTCCGATGGTTCCGGCGGTATATGTGGCTAATCGGGATAGTTGTGCATCTACTGTACAACTATCTGAACACACGATTTAATTTGGTAGGATTCGGGCTGTTCCTCAATTCAATGACTCCGTACCTGTTGGGGGGATGGATTGGCATTTATTACGAGGAGCAGAAGGGAAAAATCCATAACAACTTTACTACGCTGATGTCAGGGATAGTATTCTTTGTATCTGGTACGTCGCTGGTGTATTTGAACTATCACTTATATACAGTCGGTACGTTCCATCTTGATTCCTTTTACTATACGGTAAATGAAGTTTTGTTCATTGTCACAGGGTGCTATTTCCTGTATCGCATGGCTGAGATCCTCCACATAAAGGCGGTGCCGGCAGTCAGGAAGACCGTAAAGCATGTAGCTGTCTATTCCTTCGGGTTCTATCTGATCCATCCGTTCGTGTTGAAGGAAGTCACCCGGTGGATACCTGTCCATAATAACTATTGGTTTCATGTCGAGATGGCCGCCCGTTATGCCCTGACGGTACTCCTATGCTATCTGATCATCTTGTCGTTTCACCGGTTTGTCCCGGGAGCCAGTCTTATTTTCGGTAAACTGCCAAAAAGGAAATAAATGTAGGAAGCCTCCACATTGTGGAGGCTTTTCTCTTGGAGCAAGGATTCTTGAAACTATGTGCTGCAATTGTCGCTTTCCTAAAGATAGGTTGAATGTTAAAATATACATATTCGACCTCGTTCGTACGTCTAGGTTCAGGGAAAGCGGGTTATGTAAGAATGAGAAATATAACTAGTATTTGGAAGGAATGTGATGTTTTCTCTCCTTACTTTTTTCTTCCACTAATTATAACTATTTACTTTGCCTCAAGCGTTTTTGATTTTTATCGATTCGAGTATTTTAATCTTCAGTATAATATTGCTCCTGTCATTGTGACTGGGGTGCTTAGTTACTATATCGGCGTGTATGTTGCAGACAGGTTCAACTGGAAGCTTCCTTCCTTCGGCCTTGGTTCCATGATGGGCGGCAAAACTAAATATTTCCTTTACATACTTGGCATTATCGGTTTTATTTCCTATTTGTGGATGATTGTAGATGGCCAAATCGGAATTGCCGATGAATCTATCAGGAGGAATCTGGATCCAAAATTAAAGTTTCTTAGTTCACTTCTTTGGTTTTCGGTATTAATAACCCTGTCTGATTGGTTCCTGAAGAGAAAGGCAGGAAGCAGAAAGCAAATTGTTTTTTATGCCGTCCTACTGTTCCTTTTGATGGTTCTTTTCCTAGTGTTGGGGTACAGGACCCCCATGCTCATCATTGCCTTTACCGGTTTAATCATTTATCACTATAAGGTAAAGCGACTGCCATTGAAGTGGTTGCTGGTCATTATGGCAGCACTTGCGCTTTTTTTCATTTTGTTCGGGCTGTACCGTTTTGTGACCGAAGACAGCTCCAATGAGTTTAACAGCAGGGAAGGTCCTGATACGGTACTGGAAGAGGAACAGATAGAAAGGGATCAATATTACCGGGAGAAAATGGAGGAATATCCTTATCTGATCCGTAGGCTGAACAGTGAAAGCGTGACAAGTCACATTGTGCTCAGCAAATTAATGGAATACACGGACCAGCATGGCTTCCTGTATGGAGATTTTCATCGGAGGATATTAGTTACAGTATTGCCGGGCGAGCAGACATCCCCCCGGATGTTGACGACTGAGATGGTCAACACTATAAGTATAGAAAAGGGGAAGTATATTACCCGGCCAGAACGCACAACAGTGCCGACCCTCTATGGTCAGCTCTATATCGAGTTCGGCTATCTTTCTGTCATCCTAGGCTTTTTCTTGTATGGGCTGGTTCTGATGATGCTTTATAATCAAATGAGGAGTGATAGGAAGGATGCATATTCGACGGTGGCATTCGCATTTATCACTACTATCTTCGCCTTATCCATCCACACCGGGCTGCTGGATCTTATCTTTATTTTGATGATCGGGTATACGCTGCTGTCTGCTTCATTGGAGAGAAGGTCAGAGACGCCGCATAACAGCCCCACTGCCTACTAGGCGGCAAAGAGGAATCGGTTGACTTGTAGTTCTCGCGTCTTGAAAAATACATTGCTGTAGTGTATTGGTTCAGAATCGGTTGAAAATGAAATCGAACCTACATTAACAGACCAAATCATATGCGATCTGGTCTGTTCTTTTTCTTTAGCTCTAAAATATAGGCTCTAAAATATATGTTGGGGTTTTAATAAACTTAAGCATAAAAAGCATACAGACTACTATATCCTTTACACTTGAATTGACCTGGAAACAAAAGAGGATAGGAGTGGCGTGCAATATTCTAACATGAAATTACCGAAGACCTTTGTTTGAATGGAGAATATGACCGGTTTGGTACAACATTTCTATATACAGGAGATAGTTTCAGATATAAATCGTTGATTTATATCTGAATTTCGGTATGGAAAGTGGCATGCACTTTTAAATGCCATTCCATGCATTTTTTTCGATTGCGAATACAATGAGATAGCAGTAGCTCAATAACCAAGAGCATTGGCTAAAATAACTGAAAACTGTGCCCTTGTTACATTATTATATGGTTTGAAACTGCCATCTTGATAGCCCGCTAATATCTGCTGGGAAGCTAAGTTGTTAATACTCTCTGTGTGCCACTGGCCATTCGTTACATCGTTAAAACTTACCCGTAAACTGCCTTTTTGTACGTTAAAAGCTTTATCTATTATGACTGCTATTTGCGCCCTTGTTATATAGTTATATCCTCTAAAAGTTCCGTCTTCATGTCCGCTGATTATCTCTTTTTCTTGAGCAATCGAAACCGAGTCGAAATAATAATCGCTTGATTGAACATCAGAAAAGTTTGCGCTTTTGTTTACCTTTTCATTTGGATACAATGCTTTTACAAGCATGATTGTCGCCTGTCCTCTTGTAATTTTGTCATACGGACCAAATTTCCCATTCGTATACCCATTAACAATGCCTTTTTCGCTTAAAAAATTAATTTGGTTTTCAGCCCATTGCGCATTTCCAAGGTCGCTAAATCCCGTTGTTTTCTTTATTTCGTAAGTACGTTCATCACCTGCTATAGGCATCGTAAAATTATTGCTATTCGGACCGATAACCACCTTCACGTTGTCATTTGAGGAAATGTGGATTCCTCGGGCAGAAACATAAGTGTTCAATGACGTATCCTTTTTAATAAGAGTATTTTCAGATATAGTTCCTTCATTATAATAAGATCTAACTGCAATTCCTGAAGGGATTGCATATATACTATCTTGTACATCCTGAATGGTATTCTTTGTAACCGAAAAACCCTTATTATTATGGTAGAGGTTAATTCCATTAGCAAAGCTGTTTATCAGTGTGTTTCCATCTATAATTAAGCCGCTTGTATAGGAGGCTTGGATGGCCCCAGATATATTGTTTCCCTGCTGGCCCGTATTGATTAAATAGTTGTCTTCTATAATACCACTGGAATAGGCGGTAGGAAGTCCGGAAATCACAATTCCGTAGCCCTTGCCGATTCCTTCAATTCGATTGCCCTTTGCTTGTGAATGTTGTGCTTCAAATTGTTCTACTCTTCCATCACCCGTAGCATTGACGAATGCTATCCCGACTACTGTATTGCGGATGGTATTGTTGTTAAACGTAATATTTTCTCCGCCATGCGTGTCTAATCCTTCCCATGGAACGTCTTCTATTACACTATTTGTCACCGAACTGTGTTTGCTTCGTGGATAGTCTTCCAAACTGCTTGTACTACCTTTCCTTGAAAAGAATACACCATAAGCATTATTGTTTTCCCCTGGATAAATGCCTTTTATATGGCTCTTGTCTATATGAAAGTTATTTACAGACAGTCCGCCGACTCCCGCATACCCAATATCTTGAAACCTTGTGTTTGTAACAGCAACATTTTCAGTAAATTGTGCCATGATGCCATAAAACCCAATGTCATGGATAAAGCTGTCCTCTATGATAATATTTTTTTTATAATCTGCTGCATTAGTTCCCTGAATGTTTATTCCGACTCCTTGCCTATTTACCTCTATATTTCCTGCTCCCTGTAATTCCAAGCCGTAGATTTTTACTCCATTACCGATATTTAATAACGTCCTATGCTCGGTATCATTGTAAATTTTAGAACCATAGGCGATAAGAGTGGTATTATCATGTACTTTTAAGCCATTTACTTTAAATTCACTGTCTTGGGGCAATACGACAATTTTCCCACTTCCCTGATCTAATGCATCTTGCAATCTGTTTGTTTCATCTGTACCATTTTTCGGGCTCTTGGAGACAGTTATAACCTCTAATTCACTCATATCTAATGCTGTAGGATCTAATCCGACCTTCACTTCAGCCAAGTTGTAAAGGCCATCGTCATCCGTATCCTCAAACCAGTCCTTACTCTGTGCTAGGTGTGTATCACTAGTTAATGTGCTTAGATTCCCGCTTTTGTTGTTATCTATTACTCCTGCACTAACTTCTGCTTTTGTTATCCAACATCCAAGAAATATAATAGCTGCCATAGGAATAATTACTTGTGAAAATTTCATTTATTGTTCTCCTTTACCAATTTTTAATAGTTTTATCAGTAGTAATTAGTTGTTAAGAAGCAAGACATTTGTACCATTAGAAAAATAAAAAAAGTCTCGTTTTCCGTTAAATGGCTCTAATATATCCTTTGGATGAGTACATAGCTTATTATGCCTTTAAAATAAAAAGGAAGATATCACCCAACATTCTTATTATTGATAAATAGGAATCCATTCCTATTAGGACTCAACCTGTTCGGGAATATTTTAAGTTCTCATTATGTATAGTTGGCTACAATTAAAAAATTGGGGAACACTCTTCTGTTCGTGTATACCATTCCAAAGGGGGAAAAATTGATTAGTCAGTTGTTTAGAGATGCATGTAAGATAAATTTGGATAAAAAGACACAGGAAATTAGAATCACTTATAAGGTGTGAAATATCGACTATACTAATTAATTAACATAATAATTGAATTGAGTAAATTCTACTATATTATCGGACTATATCACTAGAATTTAATACAATCCTTTCATTTAAATTTATTTTTAAGCGAGACTCTAAATAAGAACCGGAAAAAAGAGAGCCTCTATTAGTTGATTAAACCGTTATGTCAGCAACAGATTCTCAGTCCACTTTTTAACTAAAAAAACTAATTTAAGCGTAGTAGACAGTTAGTGATCTCTCTCTGGAATTTTCATTTATATTTTTTTCAAACCATTTTCAACCTAGTTGTAATGTAAAAAATAGTTAACAAACCTCGTTATTCCCTGTATCTCTAGGGATGAAGAGCTTCTCAAACCTACGACACTAAAAATTTTTAAGAAAATCGCTTGAAATATGTTACAATTCCATTTATATTGTCGAAGAGTATAAGAGTCTTAGAAAATGTGACATAAGAGACAGCATTAAATCTTTAAAAACGCTCCACCAAACATAGGGTGAAGCGAAACAATGGAGGTACAGAAATGGAAGAAACAATTTCGCTCAAAGAGATACTTCAAGTTATCAAGAAGCGCCTGTTACTCATTATGGTTTTAATGTTGGGAGCATCACTCGCAGCAGCCCTCATCAGTTATTTTGTACTGACACCCACTTATGAAAACAGCTCACAATTTATTGTGAACCAGAGCAATTCTGATCAAGCAGCACAATTCACGCAGACGGAACTTCGTACAAATGTTGAGCTTATTAATACATATAATGTAATAATTAAAAGTCCAAGAATCCTCGATACCGTAGTTGAAAAATTAAATCTAAATATGTCCAGTGGTCAATTATCTGAGAAAATTCAGGTTGCCAGTTCGGAAAATTCTCAGGTTGTCACGGTAACAGCAACAGACCCAGATCCTGCTCTTGCAACTGAAATTGCAAATACCACTGTAGAAGTATTCCAAAATGAAATTCCCGACATTATGAATGTCGATAATGTTTCCATTCTTTCAGAAGCACAATTGGCAGAGAATCCAGCACCAATAGCACCGAATCCTATTATGAACATTGCAATTGGGTTAATATTAGGTGCAATGATTGGTGTCGCATTAGCCTTCCTGCTTGAATACCTGGATAACACGATCAAAACTGAACAGGATATTGAGAAACAATTACAAATTCCTGTACTTGGCGTCATCTCGCATATTGATGACAAAGATATGCATGTGGAAAGTAAAGTCCATGCAAGTACATCTAGTACAGTAAGGAGTGAAGTAAATGGCACGCAAAAAACAATTTAAAACGAATAATAAAATGCGTCATTTGATCACTAAGTTAAGCCCACGCTCACCGATTTCGGAGCAATACCGCACAATCAGAACGAACCTTCAATTTGCATCGGTTGATGAAGAATTGCATACCATGCTTCTTACTTCAGCAGGTCCAACTGAAGGGAAATCATTGACAACTGCAAATCTTTCGGTGGTATACGCACAGCAGGGGAAACGAGTTCTCTTAATTGATGCCGATTTGCGCAAGCCGACCATCCACTATACGTTCCGGTTGGATAACTTAAAAGGGTTAAGTAATATCTTAGTAGGAGATGTATCCTTAAAAGAAGCGGTAGCAGCAAGTGATATAGAGAATCTGGATCTGATATCCAGTGGACCGATACCACCAAATCCTTCAGAATTACTCAGTTCCAAGCGAATGCAGCAAATGATTGCGGATGCACGCGAGTCCTATGATGTTATCATTTTCGATACACCACCGGTCCTTGCGGTCACAGATGCACAAATTATTTCTAACTTTGTCGATGGATCAATTCTGGTAGTCCGCAGTAAAAGTACAGAATTCGAAGCAGCACAGAAAGCCATCGAAGCATTGCAATCTGTTCAGGCAAAAATTTTAGGTACGGTGCTTAATGACCGTGGTAAAAAAGAAGCTAACTATTATTATTACTATGGTAACTAGTTTTAACTCTCTATCCGCTAAGAGGATAGAGAGTTATTTTGGTATATTTGCTAAAAACTTATTATATATATGACCTTCTGTATTAGGGTAAATAAGGGGTTCTCTTAGAGTCTTAGGCAAACGAGGAAATTATTGTAAGTTGGGTGTCGTAAGGCGTATAATTTTATATATATATTTACTTTAACCTTTCAATTAAATTCATATTATTTAACGAGAGGAAGTGCTTCGATTGATAGATATACATTCACACATATTACCTGGTGTAGATGATGGTGCAAAAACCGAAGAAGATTGCTTGGATATGGCTAGAGCTGCAGTAGCTCAAGGAGTAACAACTATTATTGCGACTCCTCATCATAAAAATGGCCAATATGAAAATGACAGACAATCGATTTTGAAACATGTTTCGATACTAAATGAAAAACTTAGAAAGGAAAATATTCCTTTGGATGTTCTGCCTGGCCAGGAAAGCCGTATCAATGGCGATATGCTTGAAGACATTGAACAGGAAAATCTTCTGCCCTTAAACAATTCCAAATATCTGTTTGTAGAATTTCCATCTGGACAGGTTCCAAGATATTCCGCACAAATGCTGTTTGATATTCAGGTGGCAGGCTTCACACCTATTATCGTACACCCTGAAAGAAACCGAGAGCTGTTTGAGAATCCCAGCAAGCTTTATGACTTTGTAAAAAAAGGCGCTTTGACCCAGATCACTGCCGCAAGTGTAATCGGAAATTTTGGCCAAAAAATTCAAAAATTCACCAATCAGTTAATCGAAGCAAATCTTACTCATTTTATTGCATCAGATGCACATAATACAACAACTCGAGGCTTCTGTATGGATGAAGCATTCCGGCATGTTGCAGACAAATATGGAAATGACTGTTATTATATGTTTACCGAAAATAGCCAGCTGCTGATTGATAATATGAATGTCAATCGATTAGAGCCTGTCGCAATCAAAAAGAAGAAGTTCCTTGGTCTGTTTTGAGATAGGTCTATACGTTAATTATGTATAGTCCTTTTTCTATAAGTGAAATAAAGGCAACTTAGAATATATAATTCATATGGAATAGGAGGTAGAGGATGAAACGTCTTTGGGGCTTGCTTATTTTTATACTGGTTTTGGTTAGTTGTGTAAATGAAGAGCATAGCAGCGTCGAACCAAAAAGTGGAAAACAAACCCAATTAAAGAGTAACCATGTCGATGTTTTATGGAATGCTACAGTGAAAGAGTATTTAAAGGACGATTTATGGCTGGAAAGGGATAGATATGATGCAGGGCATTATTTAATGGTCCCTTTGCATTTTGCATACCTGGAAGAGGATACAAAGTTAATTAAAGACTTTGAAAATCATTTTACAGATTTTATAAATGATGGAATAGAGACACTCAATATAAAAGAGGATAGTAACCGATTATCAACTTTACAATATTATTATCTACTAAGCAGGTATATCGTTTTGGCTGAATCGAGCAATCATCAAGTGATCAATGAAGAGAATGTGGATTATCTGGCCAACTTCTTATTGTCGGAAATCAAACAGTTATGGGAAATACCTGCTTGGCAATGGGGAAGAAATCCTTTTCAGGGAGGAATGAAGGAGCGGCTGTTGTGGAAATTGGATAGAACTGATACCAACCCAAGTTATTACCGGGCTATCATTGACGAAGAACTATATACCATGGCAATTGCAGCAGACTTACGTCAGTACTTTAACAACGAACCTGTTCTTGAAGAAATCTCCGAGTTAACATATAAGGTTTTTGAAAGGGAGAGTCGATTTGACCCTGAGGGAAGATGGCTGTTCCAGGTAGGTGTATGGACTGATCATCCGGACTATACTTACGCTGGTTACCTAGAAGAAGATCGTATTGGTAATAAAGAAAAAAAGGTAGAAGATATTGTTCAAGATTCATCCCACGCACATCGTTTCCCCCTATGGTTTAGGAGTTTTATTGATTCATACCCAAGTCAATCAGAAGAGAAGTTATTTTTCGAAAAAGCATTAGCTGGGTTAGAAAAGCAATTATTTGATAATGTTCTGTTACCGCCAGAAAAAGAAAAACCTTATTATAGGCTTACAAACTATATGAACGGCCATAACGGAATGTTTCGCTGGAAATACGACACCGCCAGTGGTAGTGGCTATGGGCCTTTTGAATTAACAGGGACATTTACGATAGGATGGTGGACATTTCTAGGTTCTGATAGAATCAATAGCGTTTATGCCAATTTAGCAGAGCAGTTTCCCTTGTCTGAAGAGACTATAAATTTATATGTTGGTCCAAACACAACGAGAGAACGTAATCCATATGTCACTGATCCAGATTCCTATTATAATGGATTTAAAAAGTTATTATCATTACTGGCTTCGAAAATTGAATAAACCTATAAAAAGACTTTGAATCACTCGCTGTGGAGATTCAAAGTCTTTTTCTGTAACCAGAACAAAATTAGAATTGGGAAAATCATTCTAAACAAATTTCCCCAGGAATCTTCAAGGATAGATTAGGAAGAAGACTATAAAGGTTCATTGCCAATCGTGGAATCTTTATAGTTTTTTTGCTAGAAAAGGCACCGAATATCATCAACATGTTCCTCAAATTGAAAAGAGTTTTATACTGTTTTTACCCTTCCGAATGGCCAACCTACACTATTACGTTTGTTAAAACTCCATTAAGGTCGTAAAAAAATGCGATTAATTTTACCTAGAAACTGTAACATTTTGTGTTATTTCTTAATCCTATTTGGCTAGTAACAATCTAAATGCCTAAAGATCATTGAATTTAAACTTTCATAAATTGGTGAATCAATAGTAATTAGGTCTTAGTCCTGGAATCTACCATATAACCCAAGAATAATGCCGATTTATGGCGGTTAATGTAATGATTCTAATTATTAAGTAGATTTTTGTAGAACTAGGCACTTAGTAGTGCGAATAAAAAAACTGAATACATTGGCCTGTATATTACATTGACTAAAAAGGATATATTTCCCATTTTATTGAAAAAAGGTTAAAGGACGACAAATATGTTTGTATACTTGGTTTTGCAACAGAGCATGTAACAACTAAATAGTTGAATAAAAAAGAATTTAGGTTGGGGGGAGGTAAAAGAATAAGTTTAATCATCTGGATCACACAACCCGAGTGGATTTTACAATCAATGAATCTAAGTCGAAAGGAGTTCATTAATTGGCCTACCGAAAAAGACTGACATCATTAGTCTTACTCGACTCATTAATCGTCAGTACGGCAATATTTATTGCATCATGGATTGTCTACCCCTACATGGATGTATTACATTGGGATGCCCTGATCATTAGCTCAATAGCCCTTTTGATCTTCCACCAACTATTTGCGTTTAAGTACAAGCTCTACCATAAAGTTTGGGCGTATGCAAGCGTAGGGGAATTGGTGGCAATTGTAAATGCTGTAACATTTTCCATAGTATCAGCCGGGATTGTCCAATTCCTTATCAATGATTTCATACTTTATACTAGGGCCCTTTTCGTAACATGGCTTTTACATATTATTTTAATCGGTGGTTCCCGCTTTATTTGGAGAGTGTACAGGGACCGATACATAAAAAACACAACAAATCAAAAGCGAACCCTGATTGTTGGAGCTGGATCTGCCGGAGCCATGATTGCACGTCAATTAATCAATGAATGCAACCGTGCGGAATTAAATCCTGTTGCCTTTGTGGATGACGATGCCGCAAAACAGAAAATGCAACTATACAACCTGCCTGTAGCAGGAGCAGTCAAAGACATTCCAAGAGTGGTTCAGCTGTTGAATATTGAGCATATCGTCATTGCGATTCCTTCTCTTGGTAATGGAGAGCTGCATAACATTATCGTGACCTGTAACAAAACAAATGCAAAAGTCCAAATGATACCGAAAATAGAGGATCTGATGACCGGTAAATTATCTGTCAGTCATCTTAAAAATGTAGAGGTGGAGGATCTGCTCGGACGTGAACCTGTCAAACTCGATATTAATAAGATATCGGAATATGTTACTGGCAAAACGGTAATGGTGACTGGTGCTGGAGGATCAATTGGTTCCGAAATCTGCCGTCAGATTATGTCATTTACACCGGGCAAAATCATCTTAGTGGGACATGGTGAGTTCAGTATTTATACAATCGATATCGAACTCAGACAAAAATTCGGTAACAGGGATATTGAAATAGTTCCAATCATTGCAGATGTGCAGGATCGTGGAAGAATATTTGACATAGTGGAAAAGCATCAACCGGAAATTATCTACCATGCAGCAGCACACAAGCATGTACCATTAATGGAAGATAACCCGCATGAAGCAGTGAAGAACAATATCATCGGTACGAAAAATGTCGCTGAAGCAGCAGATGCATACAGAGTTAATAAATTTGTCATGGTATCAACTGATAAGGCGGTAAACCCAACGAATGTAATGGGGGCAACAAAACGTGTTGCCGAAATGGTTGTTCAGGAACTAGCACAGCGAAGCAGAACTACAGACTTTGTTGCCGTACGATTTGGAAATGTACTTGGAAGCCGTGGCAGTGTTATTCCATTGTTCAAAAAGCAGATTGAACAGGGAGGCCCGGTTACAGTAACACATCCGGATATGACGCGTTATTTTATGACCATTCCCGAAGCATCCCGGCTTGTTATTCAGGCTGGTACCTTGGCTAGGGGTGGAGAGATATTTGTTCTCGATATGGGAGAACCGGTTAAAATTGTCAATCTGGCCCGTAATCTTATTAAGCTATCAGGCTATACAGAAGACGAAATCCCAATTGAGTTCTCGGGTATTAGACCTGGCGAGAAGATGTATGAGGAACTTCTTGGTGAAGATGAAGTTTACCCCGATCAGGTTTATGAAAAGATTTATGTAGGAAAGAAAATTGAAGTTGAAGCGGGATTGATTCTTAATTTAATTGATCAATTTGAAGGGTACAGTCCCGAGTGTTTGAAAGAAGAGCTGATGAAAATTGTTTATAAGGAAAAAACCTTATTGGCTGCGAAATAACCGTCGAGTTTTAACAATTATACAAATAAATCTATAAAAAAGGAAGATGTTGAGAAGTGAACTTTGCGATAGTAGGTTGTGGCTTTATAGCCAAAAAACATGCAAAAGCAATTAAAGAAGCTGAAGGAGCTCAATTAGTAGCTGTCTGCGACAAATTTCCCGATGCTATGAAACTTTATGTAGAAGAATATGGAGCGACTCCTTATCGGGAACTTACTGAAATGCTGGAGGGAGAAAATGTTGATGTGGTATGTATTTGCACACCAAGTGGACTCCATGCACCTATTGCAGTTCAGGTAGCTGAAGCAAAGAAACATATTGTGTTGGAAAAACCAATTGCGATGACCTTGGAGGAAACTGATCGCATTATTGAAGCCTGTGAAAAAAATAATGTTAAATTAACCGTCGTCCATCCGAACCGTTTTCGGCCTGTTGTTAAGGAGCTTCGTAAAATCATGGACCAGAACTTACTGGGGAAAATTAGCCACGCAAATGCGACGGTGAACTGGAATCGTAATCAGGAATACTATGATCAGTCACCCTGGCGTGGGACGAAGGAACATGATGGTGGGGTGTTGATGAATCAGGCGATACATAACCTTGATTTATTATTGTGGTTTATGGGCAAGCCAGAGGAAGTATTTAG
The DNA here is from genome assembly GCF_042643265.1 of Virgibacillus sediminis. Lineage (NCBI taxonomy): Bacteria > Bacillati > Bacillota > Bacilli > Caryophanales > Bacillaceae > Virgibacillus > Virgibacillus sediminis. The sequence goes on from NZ_JBHRRZ010000009.1 coordinate 55,309, forward strand.
TATGGAGGCTACACGGCTTCGGCAAATAGAAGCAGAAGATGTTTCTACAGGAATTATCAGGTTTGAGTCGGGAGCCCTTGGAACCGTCGAAGCTTCTACAACTGTTTACCCGGAAAACTATGAAGAATCAATTACCATTTTTGGAGAACATGGAACCGTAAAAATTAGTGGCAAGAATGCTCTGTTTTTCGAGCATCTTGTTATAGAAGGTAAATCGGATACAGAATTGGAGGAACTGAAGAAGAAGGTTAAGAACGACCCATGGGGAACACCTGGACACCAGTGGATTATTGAAGACATGGCAGAGGCAATTGAGGAAAACCGAACACCTTCCATAACCGGCGAAGACGGAAGAAGGGCCCTGGAACTTGTATTGACTTTCTATGAGTCTGCGAGACAAAATCAACCAATCCAATTAGTAAAGGAGAAAGCATATGTTAACAGTTAAAGAAACTAGCAGTGCACTTTCTGAAGAATTGATTGAAAAGCTGAACACCAAAACAGCGGTGATTGGGGTGGTAGGTTTGGGTTATGTTGGACTACCACTTGCAGTCGAAAAAGCGAAAGCTGGATACAATGTAATCGGGTTTGATGTCCAGCAGAGTAAAGTTGAGGAAGTAAACCAGGGTATTAACTATATTGGTGACATAGTAGATGAGGAATTAAAGGGTATTGTAGAAAATAATAAATTAAAGGCAACGACTGATTATTCATTTATCAAAGATGTGGATGCAGTAGCCATTTGTGTACCGACACCGCTTGACATTTATAAACAGCCAAATACCAAATATGTGGAAAGCTCTGCAGCTGATATTTCCACCTATTTGCATGAAGGAATGCTTATTGTTCTAGAAAGTACAACCTATCCAGGCACTACAGAGGAATTACTGAAGCCTATACTGGAGAAAAGCGGACTGACCTGCGGCGAGGAATTTTTCCTAGCCTATTCACCGGAACGTGTTGATCCGGGAAACAAGCAATTTAAAACGAAAAATACGCCAAAGGTAGTCGGAGGAGTGACTGAAAACTGTACGAAAGTCGCGGCAACCATGTATAGAAATGTACTGGAAGGCGACATCCACGAAGTCTCCAGTCCTTCTGTAGCAGAAATGGAAAAAATTCTAGAAAATACATTCCGAAATATCAATATTGGTTTGGCAAATGAAATGGCTGTTTTATGCAACAAAATGGGCATAGATGTATGGGAAGTAATTGATGCAGCTGCAACGAAGCCATATGGGTTCATGCCATTTTATCCCGGACCTGGACTGGGTGGACACTGTATCCCAATCGATCCATGGTATTTGACCTGGAAAGCACGTGAATATAATTACCATACAAAATTGATTGAAACTGCCGGCGAAATCAATAATGAAATGCCTGATTATGTAGTCTCGCGGATTACGGAAATTTTAAACAAAGACGGGAAGTCACTGAGGAATTCGCACGTTCTAGTACTAGGAGTTGCTTATAAAAAGGATATCGATGATTACAGAGAGTCTCCTGTGCTCCCAATATTGGAAAAAATGGAGGAAAAGGGTGCCATTTGTACGGTCGTTGATCCATATGTGAGGGAATTTAAATATAAAAATGGGGTAGACAAGCCTATAAAACATGCATCCGCCGAAATGCTCGAGGATGCAGATTTGGTACTGCTCGCCACAAACCATAGTGACTTTGATTATGAGGAAATACTCGAAAAGTCAAAAATGGTATTTGACACAAGGAACTCTTATGTAAACAAAGTAACTAACAGTAATTATCGCAAACTTTAATTAGACTTTTGATTAATGGTGGAGATGGAATTTGGAGATTATAAAAAGATATAAAAATAAGCTTCAGCAAAACAGATTTATTAAAAACGTTCTAATCCTGGTCGGAGGGACTGTATTTGCTCAAGGTTTGGTTGTTCTGTCTTCACCGATTCTGACGAGATTATATACTCCCGAGGCATTTGGAATACTGGCAACATTTATTTCCATAGTTTCCATCCTGAATTCAGTAGTTTCATTGAAATATGAACTGGCGCTTCCATTGACCCGTACTCATAAAGAAACAATGAATCTTTTTAGTTTTAATGTGATGCTTCTGACCCTGATCTCATTGGGCTATTTACTGATATTTTTAACCTTTGGAGATTATATTTTTTCAAAATTAGGCTTGGACAGTTATCTGAATCTACTTATATGGTTAATTCCATTAACTGTATTGTTCCTTGGTTTTACAACTAATATCACGCATTTATTTATAAAAATCGACCGATTCAAGTCGATCACAGCGGTAAATGTTAACAGTATAGTTGCAAAAGTGATTCTGCAATTAGGGTTTGGTGTCCTAATCCCTTATAACTTTGGGCTGATTATTGGGGATAGTTTAGGGAGATTTATTGGGAACCTTCTGGGATTTTATTTAATGATAAAAAGCAATCTGCTTCGAAGCTATCAAGAAGCGAAGTCACTTTTATCGGTGGAGACCATGAAACGGACAGCTGTTTATTTTAAAAAGTTCCCGTTATATTCCATGCCGGCTGGACTAATAAATAGCTTGTCTTCCCATTTGACACCCATTGTTTTAACTTTTGCTTATGATCCAGTAGTTGCAGGTTTTTACTCATTGACTCAACGGGTTCTGGGCATGCCCAGTTCCTTAGTGAGTCAATCCATTTCGCAGGTTTATTTAAATGAAGCGCCCAAGCTCTTAGAAAAAGATATATCACTGGTGAAGAAGTTATATTTGAAAGTCACTAAAAATTTATTGCTTTTTGGTGGTATACCGATTGTATTGCTGGCGGTATTCGGCGAGGGCCTTTTCTCTATGGTATTTGGTGAGAAATGGTCTGACTCCGGTATTTATCTACAGGCATTGGCATTAATGTTTATCGGGCAGTTTACGGTGGTGCCCTTATCACAGACACTGAATATATTGAACAGGCAAAATATTCAATTGCTGTGGGATATCGGAAGGGTGGTTCTATCCATAATCACCATTATTGTTTCGGCTAAATTTTTGCATTTAGGTCCGGCATTAACGTTATTTATTTACTCTGTAAGTATGTTTTTGCTATATGTCGTTCTATATTTTATCTCTCTCTATTTTTTAAATAACAACCAAGTGGCTAGTAAAGAGGAAATAAGATGATTAGTATCTTTGAAATGAAAAAAAAGTATATATTTACCATTATTTTCACAATGGTGTTTAAGGGATTATTGGAGTATGGATACTTTGTGTTTGTACACCCGCTATTTGAATACTCGGGGTTTACGCTGGATGTTTCGGTAGCCAAAATGATTGAATCCTATGTGATTGTACTCATTGTATCGTACCTTTTAGCGATATTGGATGACTATGATAAACCAAGTAAAATCGTCGTTTACATATTATTCTTAAATTTATATTTGCCTATATCTTCACTGTATTGGCTGCAGAATAATTCCCGTGAGTATTACTTGGTAATTTCACTCGCATTTTTACTTATGTATTTCATTATAAGTAAGTCCAAACCGATTGCAATTTTTCGTCTTAAAGAGGGTAGTAACCTTGCACTTATTATTCTTGCAGCCATTACTGTTGTGGTGTATGGCTATTTAATTGCTACCGGCGGTCTACAGAGAATGAATCTAAACCTGTTGAATGTTTACAGCACAAGGGAAGGCTACGCTGAAAGCAGCAACACACTTATCGCTTATTTACTGCCATGGCAGGCACATGTGGTAAATTTATCTCTATTAACATTTGGGTTAATAAAAAATAATAAATACATTGTCTTCGCTATGCTATTTCTACAGGTGTTTATGTTCTCCATGACAAATTTCAAAAGTTTTCTCTTCGCACCGGTAGTCGTAGTTGGATTATTTTTTATAATCAAACAAGGCTATAAGAACTGTTTACTGTTCCTGATGTCGTTTTTGTTATCGTTCTTAATGGTTGTGATGCTTATTCTTTACAAAATAAATGGCGGCATCGTGCTGTTATCCATTTTTTTGAGGAGATTATTCTTTGCACCTGCTGATCTTCATTTTATATTTTATGAGTATTTTGCTCAAATTGATAAATATAAATTGTCTCACTCCATACTATCTTCTGTATTTAATAATCCGTATGGAGTCAGCCCAGTAGTATTAGTAGCAAAAAATGTTTACGAAACTGACTTCAGTCCAAATGTTGGAATCTTCGGAGATGCTTTTTTGAATTTTGGATTAATAGGTATTCTTATCTTTTCAGCTATTCTAGGTCTTGTACTTGTATTCTTTGACAGTGTAGCAAAGCTTGCTCCATTTATTCTTCCAATTTCAATTATCGCAATTCCGTCCATGTCTTTAGTAAATTCTGCAATGTTTACTAGTTTTGCAACACACGGGATATTATTCGCCATATTTGTTACATGGCTTACGAGCTCACTATTTAAGGAACGAGAAAGGAATATAAACTGATGAAAATTTGTCATTTAACTTCTGTACATTCATACACTGATATCCGCATTTCCATTAAAGAATGTACTTCATTAGTTAAAGCCGGATTTGAAGTACATTTGATTGCACCGAATACACAGGAAGAAAATCTTAATGGAATCCACGTCCACGGTGTAATGAATACCTATAAAGGCAGGATAAACAGGGTTAAAAATTTCACAAACGACATCTATCAGAAGGCACTGGAAGTTGATGCAGAAATCTACCATTTTCATGACCCGGAGTTGATTCCCAGCGGATTGAAATTGAAAAAAAAAGGAAAAAAGGTAATTTACGATGTTCATGAAGATGTTCCAAGACAGATAGCTTCCAAACACTGGATACCGAAGTATTTAAGGAAGAGCATTTCTATTGGCTTTGAAAAGTATGAAAACAGGTCGGTAAAAAAATTAGATGCCTTGGTTACAGCCACACCGCATATCGAACAAAGATTTTTAAGCTATTCCTCCAATATTAAGAATGTGAATAATTATCCGGTCATGGAGGAACTTTATATACCCGATTCTGAAACATTATTACGGAAAGAAAAAAGTGTCATCTATGTAGGTGGGATATCCAAAGACCGTGGAAGTGTAAATACGGTTAAAGCTATTGGTAATACGGATGCCACGCTAAAGCTGGCTGGAAGGTTTGCAAATCAAAATGAGAAGGCGATATTGGAAGAGCTTGATGAATGGGAAAATGTGAATTTTCTCGGATTTATTGACCGTAAGGAGATTAAAAGTGAACTGGAGACCTCTATGGTCGGAATAGTAGTTCTGGAGCCAAGAGTCAATTATATCGATTCCCTGCCAATAAAAATGTTTGAGTATATGGCAACCGGGTTACCGGTGATTGCATCTAACTTCCCTTTATGGAAGGAGATCATTGAAGGGAATAATTGTGGAATATGTGTTGATCCGTTAAATGTCGAGGAAATCAGTAAAGCTATCCAGTGGATTATTGATCATCCGGTACAAGCAAAAGAAATGGGGCAAAACGGAAGAAAAGCTGTCGAAACCCAGTATAACTGGGAATCTGAAAGCAGGAAACTCTTAAACTTATATGAGAAATTATCTGAACAATAAAAGGAGCTATGACAATGAAAAGTGAAACTTCGACTATGAAACGCGTTAAAATGCTGGACCTATCGGAGCAATATAAAGAAATGCGAAAAGAAGTGCTGGAAACGATTGATGAAGTGATAAGTTCCTCACAGTTCATTTTAGGAAAGAATGTAAAAAAGCTCGAAAAGGATATAGCTGAATTTAGCAATGTTTCACATGGTATTGGAGTTGGAAATGGTTCGGATGCGATACATATTGCTTTACAGGCAGCAGGAGTAAAAGAGGGAGATGAGGTCATTACAACACCGTTTACTTTTTTTGCAACTGGCGGTGCCATTGCCCGAACAGGTGCAACTCCTGTATTTGTAGATATTGATCCTATTACATTTAATATCGATGCAAAAGCGATTGAACAGGCAATCACAGATAAGACAAAAGCCATCATTCCAGTTCATTTATACGGTCAAATGGCAGATATGCACCAAATCAAGGAAATTTCCGATAAGCACCACCTGGTCATTGTTGAGGATGCTGCTCAGGCAATTGGAGCAGCGTGTCAAGGAAAGAAGCCAGGTGAGTTAGGAACTGCTGCTACTTACAGCTTCTTTCCAACGAAAAATTTAGGAGCATATGGAGATGGAGGTATGATTGTTACTTCAAATGAAGAACTTGCAGAAAAAAGCAGAGTTATTCGTGTCCATGGAAGTAAACCAAAGTACTATCATCATGTATTAGGCTATAACAGCAGACTGGATGAACTACAGGCCGCAGTTTTAAATGTAAAGTTTAAGAAACTACAAGAATTCAGTGAACGGAGAAGGGAAAAAGCCAATTTCTATTCTGAAAAATTGACAGAATTGGTTTCAGACCATGTAACTGTTCCTGTGGAAAAAGATGGGAATTATCATGTTTATCATCAATACACTATACGCGCAAAAAGTAGAGATGAGTTAAAAGATTATCTAAAAGAAAATGGAATAGATTCGATGATTTATTATCCAATGCCGTTACACCTTCAACCGGTTTTTGAACATCTTGGATATAAAATAGACGAATTCCAACATACAGAAAAAGCTACAGTTGAAGCATTATCACTGCCAATGTATCCGGAACTGAAGCAGGAAGATCAAGAATACGTGATTGAAAAAATAGTTGAATTCTATAAAAAGTAGGTGATTCTTTGAAAATATTAACGATTGCAGGAACACGTCCCCAGTTGGTAAAGGTTGCAGCCGTATCACGAGAGTTAAGAAAGCATTTTACTGAAGTGCTGGTCAATACCGGGCAGCATTATGATTATAATATGGCTGGTGTCTTTTTTGAAGAGTTGCAGATTCCCAAACCGGATTATGATTTGGGTGTCGGATCTATGTCACACGGCAGACAGACAGGCAATATGATAATCAAAGTGGAAGAAGTAGTCGAAAAAGAACAGCCTGACGCTATTGTCGTATATGGCGATACGAATTCAACCTTGGCTGGTGCTCTTGTTGCCAGTAAACTACACATTCCTGTCGTGCATATTGAAGCAGGTTTGCGAAGCGCCAATAAAGAAATGCCGGAGGAAATTAATCGTGTCATGACCGACCATGTGTCAGAAATATTATTCGCCCCAACGGACCGGGCGGTGGAAAACCTGAAAAAAGAGAACATTACCAACGGTGTCCATCTGATTGGTGACGTGATGTATGATGCGGTTCTTTACAATATGCGTTTGGCCGAAGAAAGCCATTCATTAAGTGATTATCAGCTGACATCCAAATCATATATCCTAGCTACCATTCACCGTGCCGAAAATACGGATGACAGGGAACGTATGAATGCTATCGTGAATGCCTTTCTGGAACTGGATTCAAAGTTGTTTCTGCCATTGCACCCGAGAACCAGAAAAAAACTGGAATCATTTGGCTTAATGGAAAAACTGAAGGGTGCTTCTAATGTTATTCTTTCCGAACCAATTTCCTATCTGGAAATGCTGTTAATGGAAAAACATGCTGCTGCTATTGTGACAGATTCTGGTGGGGTGCAAAAGGAAGCCTATTTTGCAAAAGTACCATGCTTTACATTACGGAACGAAACAGAATGGGTGGAAACGGTAGAAACCGGTTGGAATCAACTGGTTAACCCTCTACAAGATAATTTAGTAGAAAGGATTTATTCCTTCCAACTAAAAGAATATAGAGAGAATCTTTATGGTGATGGCAATGCGGGCAAAAGGATAACCCTGCTGATAAAAGAATATTTCTCACGGGCTATGGAAGGAGAAGAACTATGGGCAATCCAAAAGTAGGACAAAACGTTATTATTGAAGATGATGTTACCTTCGGCGAGAATGTGACAATTGGACATAATGTGGTTATTTATTCTGGAACAGTGATTGGCAGTGATGTCATCATTCAGGATAATGCAATAATTGGAAAGCAGCCGACAAGAGCTAAAGCATCCATCCTGCCCGATGCGACGAAGCTGCCGGCAGCAAAGGTCGGATCTGAGGTGACTATTGGAACATCCTCTATCATCTATGCAAACTGTGAGCTTGGGGATCAAGTGTTTGTTGCGGACCTTGCAACTATCCGGGAACGAGTGAAGATTGGCGAGTATACCATTGTCGGACGAGGAGTGTCTGTAGAGAACGATTGCACAGTCGGAACACGATGCAAGTTGGAAACAAATTGTTATATCACTGCCTATTCCGAGCTTGGTGATTATGTATTTGTTGCTCCATGTGTGGTAACAACCAATGATAATTATATGGCGAGAAGTAAAGAACGGTTCGATAAGTTTCAAGGTGTAACAATTAAAACGGGTGGCAGAATTGGAGCCAATGCGACGATTCTGCCTGGTAAAGTAGTAGAAGAAGATGGAACGGCTGCTGCGGCAAGTGTCGTAACAAAAGATATAAAGAAAGCCGAATTGGTTATAGGATCTCCAGCAAAAAAATATAAAGATGTAGATGAAAAGCAGCTGCTTCAAAATCAGGAGAGGTAGATTTCAGTGAATATATGGATTTTTAATCACTATGCCGTAGGGCCTAACTCAAGTGGTGGGACAAGACATTATGATTTATCAAAAGAACTTGTCAAGAAGGGGCATTCCGTTACAATCTTCGCTTCCTCATTCAATCATCAAATGTTGAGGGAGGAACATTTACTGCAATCCCGTTCAAAATATAAAGAGTCTAATTATGATGGTGTCAAGTTTATCTGGATAAAAACTACTCCATATAAGAAGAATGACCATAGACGAGTGTCCAATATGCTGAGTTATTCAGATAAGGCATTAAAAATTGCCAAAAGGCAATCAGAACAGCCGGATATTGTAATCGGATCATTGGTACATCCCTTTGCAGCATATACGGGTTATCGGGTGGCCAAACATTTTAATAGCATTTTCTACTTTGAAGAGCGCGACCTCTGGCCACAGACATTAATTGACTTAGGGAAACTGTCAGAAAAGAACCCAATGATTTTTGTTCTAGGGAAAATGGAAAGCTTCCTATTTAATAAAGCAAAAAGGACCATTGTTCTATTTGATAAGGCTGTTGGCTATGTGGAGTCAAAAGGGATTGCTAGGGAAAAGGTGCTTTACCTGCCAAATGGATTTGATACAGGAAGAACAGCGAATGCATTAAGCCCCGCATCCGAGGTAAGTTCCGTATTCGATCAGCTGTCCAATCAGACCGTAGCGATTTATACGGGTGCACATGGAAAAGCAAATAACCTGGATGTCATTCTGAATGCAGCAAAGACAATAAGGAAAAAGGAAATCCCTGTATCCTTCGTCTTGATTGGCAATGGGCCTGAGAAGGAAAGGCTAATGAAACGGGCTTTTGATGAAAACATACAAAATGTATATTTCCTTGATCCCGTAAAGAAAGAAATGATTCCGGAGCTCCTGAAAAGAGCAGATGTTGGATTATTGCCACTATCCAATTCACCTGTTTTTAAATGGGGCATCAGTCCAAATAAGCTCTTTGACTATATGGGTGCTTCCTTACCGGTTCTGCTCCTATGTGATCTGGACGGAACCCCAGTGGAACTGGCGAATGGCGGAAAAGTTATCAAAAATAATTTTGAAGAAGAAATGGTAGCATTCTTTGAAACTACTGAGAAGGATGATTTAATCAAGCTTGGAGCAAACGCAAGGGAATATGTGGAAGAGAATCATGCATGGGAAAAGCTTGCTTTGAAATTGGAAGAGAAAATGACAGAAGACTTACATACTAAATCGATGTAGGCCAAGGAGCAGATGATCATGAAGAGAATATTCGATGTTATGGTTTCCACTATCTGTTTGATAATAGCTTTACCTGTTTTGCTCATCACCTCTGTCGTTATACGAATGAAATTAGGTTCACCAGTCATTTTTAGACAACAGCGTCCTGGCTTGTATGGTAAGCCGTTTAATATTTATAAGTTTCGAACGATGACAGATCAGCGGGATAAAAGCGGGGAACTTTTACCCGATCATGTTCGTCTGACCAAGACAGGGAAAATCATCCGTAAACTTAGCCTGGATGAATTGCCCCAGTTGTTTAATGTTTTAAAGGGTGATATCAGCCTGGTTGGTCCCCGGCCGCTCCTGATGGAATATCTGGACTTATATACAACTGAACAAGCAAGACGGCATGATGTAAGGCCGGGGATAACCGGCTGGGCTCAAGTTAATGGCCGCAATGCTATCAGCTGGGAGGAGAAATTTCAGCTCGATATTTGGTATGTGGACCATCAATCGTTTTGGCTTGATATGAAAATACTGTTTCTAACGGTACTAAAAGTTTTTAAGTCTGAAGGTATCCAGCAGGATGGACAAACTACCATGGAAAAATTTAAAGGCACATCCGAAGAGAAGGTTTCAAGAAATGGATAAATTAATCTTAATAGGTGCAGGTGGCCATAGCAAAGTTATTCAGGATATAGCTAATGCAAGTAATGAATTTGAAACATTTGCAGTGGTCGATGATGCGATCGATGGAACAAATCAAACCGACGGTATCATCTATGCAAATACCAGTTTTATAGACAGCCTGCAGGTAGAACATTTTAAATTTTGCATTGCTATTGGAAATAATGCTACACGAAGGGAAATATTTGCTACATTGGGAATACCTATCGAACAGTACGCAGTATTAATTCACCCAACTGCTGTAGTCAGTAAGTCAGCTGAAATTGGAAATGGTACGGTTGTCATGCCAAATGCAGTTGTGAATGCTGATTCTATTATTGGGAAACATTGCATTGTTAATACAGCTGCAGTTGTGGAGCATGATAATAGAATGGAAGATTATGTTCACATTTCGCCTAATGTGACTCTGTCCGGAATAGTAAGTATTGGGGAAGGTACACATGTTGGTTCTGGAGCTACCGTTATACCGGGAAAAATCATTGGTTGCTGGTGTACGATTGGCGCGGGTGCGGTTGTTGTTGGAAATATAGGTAAACATGTAACAGCAGCCGGCGTCCCGGCTAAAAAGATAGTAAAGAACTAGTGTTACTTTGGGGAAGTGGAGAATTGAAAAAGTGTTTAATAATAGCGTTAGCCTGTGTGTTGTTTATAGGAAGTATGTTGTTTTTAATAAATAGGTCTTCAGAAAAAAAAGCTATACAGGAATTGTATGATAAGTGGTATGCCGAACAGCCCACATGGTCAATTTCTCAATTTCCAACTACATCGTCTGATTACAGTGCAGATAGTTATGCCTGGGGTTGGAGCTACACAGGAAATTCCCTGGTAAATATGTATAGGGCCACAGGTGATGAAAAGTATCTTGAAATATTTGTCGAACAAGCAGAATATATTCTTTCCCGGACAGATGACCAACTTGGGATTGAAAGCTTTACAGGTACTGGTTTATCGTTACCTGCATGGTCGGACAGGGGCAATTATACTTCCAATAAATTCAACTATATTTACCCCGTTCACACAGGTATGATCACGGTGCCGATATTACGGTTTATTGATACGGTGTATGCTGAGGATTTAAAAAAATATCAAAATAAAGCTGATAAATTTTTATCAGCAAGCGGCGAAGCATTAGCAATTCATAACCAGGATAGTATGTGGGTGGATTTTTCTGAAACAGAGGGATTTTATATAGGACATCCATATGGCAAAGGGATTGTTTCCGAAGCGGGCAAAATTGGAGTACCAAATCGAATAAGCGTTTATTTGGCAGCAGTCGGCTTATATGACAAGCTTAATGGAAGCAGCATTTATACGGAGCGTATTGAAAAAAGCCTGAATTATTTTAAATACTCCCTATTTAAATATGATGAAGAATTTGATTCCTATTATTGGAGTTATTGGGAAGAGCTAAAGTTGGAAAAGCCATGGGAAGATATTAGTCATGCTTCACTTACTGCCTACGGAATATTTTTACTTCATGAGGAGGCCGGATTCGATGTGTTTACAGACGAAGACCTTAAAAAAATAGCAAACAATGTCTATAAAATTATTGACGAAGAAAGTTCACCTCCAAATATGAGAAAGTATATTCATAAAAGGGATGAAGAGGAGCAGGCGTATTATTCCAATGTTGAGAACCCATATTATTATGATGTACTAAGATGGTCTTTTCTAGGTGTATATGATGAAAATATTCTAGATATGCTGGAAAAAATTTATAGAGAAATAGACACAGAAGAGATGCTTCCACAAACCAAACTGAGCAGTATAGCATCCTTCTTATATGCAAAGGAAAAAACGAAGGATTTTGACTTATGGTAAAAGTTGCCTACAAAAAATAATGAAAAGGGAGACAGTGTTATGACAAGACAAGATCGTATCTTCCTCTCGTCCCCGCATATGAGTGAAAATGAACAAAAATACATCAAGGAAGCTTTCGACCTGAACTGGATAGCACCAATGGGCAGCAATGTTGATGGGTTGGAGCAGGATATTGCGGAATACAACGATGTTAAGGATGCAGCTGTTGTAGTATCAGGAACAGCAGCTATCCATTTAGCGCTGAAACTATTGGCGGTTGGTCCGGAAGACATTGTTTTTTGTTCAACCCTCACTTTTGTCGCCAGTGTAAACCCTATTCTCTATCAAGGTGCTGAACCAGTCTTGATTGATTCAGAAATGGATACATGGAATATGTCGCCCGTGGCGCTGGAACGTGCCATGGCTGAAGCAAAGGATAATGGAAAGCTGCCCAAAGCAGTAATCATTGTTAATTTATATGGCCAGAGTGCCCAGATGGATGAGCTAACTGAGATTTGCAGTACCTATGGAGTACCAATAATTGAAGATGCAGCCGAATCGTTAGGAAGTACGTATAAAGGGAAGAAAAGCGGTACTTTTGGGAGATTCGGTATTTATTCGTTTAATGGAAATAAAATTATTACTACTTCTGGAGGTGGAGCACTCGTTTCGCATGATGAGGAATCATTAAAGAGGGCCAGATTCCTGGCAACCCAGGCACGTGACCAGGCAATCCATTATCAGCACAGTCAGGTAGGCTACAATTATAGAATGAGTAATATTGTCGCTGGAATTGGCCGTGGGCAAATGGAAGTTTTGGACGAGCGAGTTCAGCAGCGCCGGGCAGTTTTTGAACGTTATTTCGAAGCTTTTGGGGATATTCCGGGAGTCAAGTTTCAGCCAGAACTGGAAGGAACAATGTCTAATCGCTGGTTGACCGCACTGACTATCAAACCCGATGCGGCGGGATGCTCAAATCAAGAAATAATTGATCAGCTCGCTGACGAAAATATTGAAGCCCGTCCGGTATGGAAGCCGATGCACTTGCAGCCACTTTTTAAGGATGTGAAGTATTATCCGCACGGAGAAGATAGTGTTTCAGATTACTTGTTTAAATATGGTTTATGTCTGCCAAGTGGTTCAAACATGACTGTTCAGGATCAGGAGCGGGTTATCGCTGTTATCAGCCGGATTTTGAGAAAATAAGAATTTAAAATAAAATTTAGCAGGTGGAGAATCTTCTTTTGTATGATCCTTTTTACAAGATAGTAATTTGAAAGGATAACGGCATTTAGATTTCCCAGTGTTTGGCAATTTAAAATATTAAATGTGTAAAGGCGGTAATGTGATGGAAGAGCAGGAAAAATATAAAAGAATGTTAATTAGAGTTATTGAGGAGACATACAGCCATAAAATCCAAAGCCTAGAAGAGGTCATCCGTATTTTAGTTAATGAGATAACTGAGGATATAGAGTTGGAGGAAGAATTGTATTCTATAACCGATTAATTAAACATCAAGTATTTTCAGAGAGGAGATTCTGCTCTTGGAACTATTTCTTATAGTTTTGTTCTACCTATGCTTGTTTTTTCCTGTACTTCACCTATTACATTGCTTACCCTGGTTTGCGGTACAAGAAGAAAAAGAAAAAAACAATCCAGACAAGGAAAAGGGAATAAGCATTTTAATTCCTTGTTACAATGAAGCTGGGATTATTGAAACTTCCGTTAACAGTATGAAATCTTTGGCCTACCAAAATTTTGAGGTGATTTATGTCAATGATGGTTCCACAGATAGTACATTTAAGCTTCTAAACAAGTTTTTGAATCTGGAAAAGTGCTGGAGAATGCCACTTAACAAGTTGGATCACCAAGAAGTGGAAAGTATATACCAATCCAAGATTTGCCCGAATATTTTTGTTGTTAATAAAGTAAATGGGGGAAAAGCAGATGCACTGAATGCTGGTATTGAATTTTCCTCAAAAGAAATTGTCATTACATTGGATGCCGACACAGTATTAACAGAGTCAGCCTTAACTACCGTAAACGATAAATTTGATGATGAGAATGTTGTTGCTGCAGGTGGTATGGTACATGTTCTGCAAACAAAGACAAAGAATCCATTAAGCCGGCTTTCTATATCGCGAGCAAATATACTTGTCCGGGTGCAAATGCTGGATTTTCTTAAAGCATTTTACATAACAAAAATATCTCTTGCTCGTTTCCAAGGATTGGCTATTATATCTGGGGCCTTTGGAATATTTAATAAAAATTTGCTTATTGAGGTCGGGGGCTATCGCTCTTCTGTAGGGGAAGATATCGACATTACACTGAAGATTCAAAGGTATATTTCTAAAAAGAAAAATAAAAAGAAAAGAGTTATCTTAATTGATGACGCAATTGGTTATACCGAGTTACCCGAGACCTGGAGGGATTTATTTAAACAGCGAATACGCTGGCAAAAGGGATATGTTGATTGCTTGATCTATTTCCTTCCCTTTTTGGTAAGAACATTGTTTACAAGGTCGGTTTCATTTTTCTACATTATTGAGTCATTTACAGTTGCAGTTTTTGCTGGCTATGTAACATTAGGTATCTTTATTTATAGTGCGGTAATAAATTTTTCTCTTACTTTACTCAGTTTTATAATTCTTTACCTGCTATATATTGTGTTATTTAATTTCATATACGATTTGCTGGTACTTAAACAGGTAAAACGATATGGCTTTTCATTTCATAAAAAAGACCGGTTTCGTTTATTTATAACTATTGTGTATGATATTTTCGTCCATCGTTTTGTTACTATGTATTTTGTTATGTTTGGGAGTATTGCTTATTTCTTTAATAAAGACTGGAAAAAAGTTGCAAGAACAGGCAGAAACTACGGAACGGATGTTGCTTCATAGTTAGAGAATCAGTTTTAAATTTAACCAACAACGGAACCTAAACTAAAGCTATAGGTGAGGATGAAATGAATAAAAATAAGCTAAAAAAGATTTTGCTTATTGCCATAACTGTTATAGGTGTTGGTATTGTGGCAACTGGCAGTTATGCTTGGCAGGTATTTACATCAGCCATAACAAATATTCAGGAAGAAATTGAATATAAAAAGACAGAAAAAAGGATGGAAGAAATTAATTTAGCAGAAGGTGATCCTATTACCGTATTGCTTATGGGGATTGATGAACCAGAAGATGAGGAAGATATTTATCAACGCTCAGATACACTTATTCTTCTAACTCTAAACCCACACGAACAGACAACACATATGGTAAGCATTCCTCGTGATACTTATACAGAAATCATCGGACAAGGCACGAAAGAGAAAATTAATCATGCATATGCATATGGTGGTACGGAAATGACTATTCGTACATTAGAAACATTTCTGGATGTCCCAGTTGATTACTTTGTAAAGATTAATATGGATGGTTTCAAAGACATTGTAGACGCAGTTGATGGAATCGAAGTAAATAATGATTTTGCATTTACTTATGGGGGAGTAGAATTTAAGGAAGGTTACAATCAATTAAATGGAAAAGAAGCATTGCTATATGCCCGTATGAGACAGGATGACCCCCGGGGAGATTTTGGTCGCCAAGAGCGGCAGCGTCAAGTCATTGAAGGTGTAGTTGATAAAGGAACTACTTTAAAAGGGATAACATCTTCTGTTTCTAATTTTAAGGAAGTTATTGAGGCTGTTGAAGGCAATGTCAGAACAAACTTGGATGTACAGGAAATGTGGAAGATTCAATCTAATTACCGAGGGGCTTTCAATAATGTAATAGAACATGAAATCCTAGGGGAAGAAACGGAAATTAACGAAACCTATTATTTCGTGCCAAATGAAGAAAAAGTCCAAGAACTATCCGAAGAACTAAATGGGCAACTCAAAGAGCAATACGGTAAGCAACAGTGAAGTATGGGAAGGGTTCTCTTGCTTTTTTCCATCTTGGGTTTGCTTTACTATGCAGGCTAGAGCCAACTAATTTGCTTAGTCAGGAGGTCTAACTTTGATGGATGTTGATAAGTTACCTAAGTCAGTAAAAAAAGCAGTGAGATATATAAAACAAGATGCACCCGATGAAAAATTACTGCAAATTAAAAAGGTAATTGACAAAGCATTTGACTACCGGGAAAGGCAGTCTGAAAAAAACTGAAGGAAACATAAGGTTTTATTGCTTAATGGTTTTTCTCTAAGACAGCTAAATGGACACGTACCTGTGTCCGTGGTCCTTCCTTCTTTGAAAATTTACGCTAGCTATTTAAGAAATGTTTGGGGGTGGAGTTAAAACTCCAGCCCCTTTATCCTAATCGTTCAACCACTCGTTTGGCTGTTCAACCCTTCAATAAACCCATGATTATAACCAAAGGTAAGTCTGTTCAGGGCCACGGATTGGCAGTACTGATAGGGTCTGGATCACTTTGATGAGCTCTTCCCTCCTTGACTGCACTACCCGATATTCCTCCATGGTTTCCTTAAATAACGAAATAGTTTGTTGAGAGGAACTATCAAATAAAATGCTAGGAATTAGAAATGAAAGCTAAATCCTGGTGTTTCCCCCAGTTGGATAGACGTCGTATGCTTTTCTTAAAAAATGGACTTCTTTAATGAGTCCAAGTACATTCAGTTATTAAATCAGGATGTGGGTACCATATTGGAAGTACAGCAGTCAAAATTCAAGTGCAACAATTATTGATATGCTATTGAAATTATTTCAGGAGGAAGTGAATATTATGCTTAAAACGGCTATCATTATAATTACACTTATCTTAGTTTGTCTTCCTATGTTTGACAAACCTGCTATGGCTGAGACTTACATAGTTCAACCGGGGGATAGCCTTTCGGAAATTTCCGACAAGTATGGAGTATCAGTAGAAAAGATTGTTAATCTGAACAAATTGCTATCTACTATAATTGAACCAGGTCAATACTTAGAAATTCCTAAGACGTATACAGTTAGTGAAGGGGACACGCTTTATAAAATTTCTACTAAACTTGGAGTCTCTTTACTTGAGTTATTAGTAGCTAACCCTACAATTGAAAGTCCCAATTGGATTTACCCTGAACAAATAATCAATGTTCCAATAAAAAATGGTATGACTTATATGGGGAACCCCGATAATAAAAGAATCGCCCTGACTTTTGACGACGGTCCAGAAGATATTTATACTCCACAAATTTTAGAAATCTTAAAGCAAAAGGGTGTAAAGGCTACCTTTTTTGTGGTAGGAGAAAGAGCCCAGAAGTATGCAGAACAACTAAGACAAATTTATCAAGAAGGACATGCTATTGGCAACCATACTTGGGATCACCCGCATTTACCTGAGCTCACGGATCAACAATTTAACGAAAACATAGAGTCCACTTCTGCAGAAATTGAGGAAATTCTAGGGTTCAAACCCGATCTATTCCGACCGCCATTTGGAGAAATTGAAGATCAACAGGTAGAAATGCTTAATAGACAAGGCTACCGTTCGATCATGTGGACGGCAGATACAAAGGACTGGAGTGGTGTAACTGCAGAAGAAATAGTATCAAGAGTGAAGCAAGATGCCAGCCCTGGGGTTATAGTCCTTCAACATAATTACCATGCATCCGGGCAATTTGAAACTGTTGAGGCATTGCCTCAAATCATTGACGAATTACGCGCACAGGGGTATGAGTTTGTTACAATCCCAACACTCTTAGATAATTAGAAACTAGACGTATTTAAAATACATATTAAAAACTAGGCACTTTAGAGCAAAAAGCACTGATTAATCCTAAAGTGTGTTTATAATAAGTTGTTAAAATACGCCAGCAATATTATTCCATTAAAAGGCTCGATGCTGAAACATGTTGGGATTTTACGGAAAATATGTACCCCCACATAAGGGAAGGAATTGAACAGCCGTTACTTTATAATATCATCTAGCTATCTTAGGACCATTGACCAAGAGTATGGTGATTGTTCTTTTATCTTGAAAAGGAATTTATGATAGATGGAAATGTAGTTTCCATTTGGGCAGATAAACGTATCATCTTCCTCGTTATACTCCCAATTGGCACAGTGAAATTCATTTCGCTTTGTGCCTCCTTTTCTTCTTTTCATACTGGTTATATATTATAAGCGGGGTGCGTTTTCGATGGTTGCTGACATCTTCGTAATTTTGTTCATTACCGTAGCCAGCATCCGCAACAATATAAGTAGGTAATTCAAAGAAATCTGTCTCTATGTAATCCCAGAAAAGAGATAAACGTACGTGTGTCTTCGTCCGGTATATCTCCACTACATCATTGACAGCATAGGCTATGTCATTATCTTGAATTTTAAGTCCAAATAACTTGATTCATGTTATAATGTTTAGACACCTACGATTCTGTTTTGATGTGGTTACTTTAACTTTATCAGAATCCTTTTGTGTACATAATTGTATGAATTTATTAAGAAAGAGTGGTGCTCGCCAGTTTATTGGAGAGCACCACTCTTTTTAATTACCTGGTGTATTTTGCAAGAGAAAATCTGATAGAAATTCAAAAGAAATTCGAGAACGTTGCCAGCCCCAATTTTTATGATGGGTAATTCGATAGTGCGTGTGTGACACGATAACTGTCGCCAGTAAAACTTAGAATATGCGCATGGTGAATCACGCGGTCCACCAATGCAGCTGTTAATCTCGCATCGACGAAGATGCGGTTCCATTGGCTGAATTCCAGATTGGATGTGATAATAAGGCTTTTCTGTTCATACCAGTCTGTAACCAGTTGGAACAGGAGTTCAGCACCATCTTTATATATAGCCCATTTCATCCAGGAGGATGAGATCCACCTTCTTGAACCTGTTCCTGAAGCTCTGCAATTTACCCTCACTCCATGCCCTTTCCAGAAGGTCCACCAAATCCGCTACGCGATCGAAACGCACTTCATATCCTTGCCGGCATGCTTTCCTCCCAATCCTGTTGCGATGTGTGTCTTCCCAGTACCGGGGGATCCTGTCAGGATGACATTTTCCTTCCGGGAAATGAAGTCCAAGCCTTCCAGGCTTTCACGATTGATTAGTGGCGGGAATTTCACCTGGCCACCCCACTGGAAACTGTCTAACTCCTTGTCGCTCATAAACCTGGCTTTCTTTATGAGACGTTCTCCCTTCGCTGTATCGCGAAGTTCGAATTCCTGCTGGAACAAGGCTTCCAGATATTGACCGGGATCCTCGAAGGGGACTTTTTCATAAATATCTGCCACATAAGCCAAACGCAGTGATTTACACATTTTTCTCAATCTATCACTCATGGATGGTCGCCTCCCCCTTAGATACGGGTTCCGTTGGACGCAAGGAGTCATACATGTCCCAGGTCACTTCATATGGATGAATTTCAGACCCTGGATTCTCATTGTCTTTGGTGGGAAGCAATTCATAAAATCGCTCATTGTTTTCATTCATGTTATAGGTGACAATTAGTCCCATTAACCATTCAATATATTCTTTCTGGATCACAGGGGACTCGATACTTAAATAACTGGCTATACTTCCGGGCAAATAAGGGAAGTACCTGGAATGGGACACGGAACGTGGTTTCATTCTCCACATTCCCAATACGGATGCCCACGGCAGTTCCCGGGATTTATTCATATATGGTCGTGGACCTTCACCCAATACCTCACCGTTCGGTGAGACCACCTTGTAGGAATCCCAATAAGTAATCAGATACAATTGGCTATAGTGATAACTGGTGGGAATATGGATGGATACACTATCAATGATGATCTCTCCATATTTATTGGACGATACTTTTTCCTTGCTGAACACCGGGTAATCACTTTCCGGCAGAGCCAGGCAGTACTTCTTCTCTTCCTCGATAAGACCTTACCGACCATAAACGAAAGGGAAAGTAGAAAATGTTGTTGGATATTTAAAGAAAAACTTTTTACAGCGTAAGCATGAACCAACGCTAAAAGCGCTAAATGAAGATGTGAGAGTGTGGTTAGATCAGACAGCGAACCATAAGGTTCATCAAACAACGCTCGAATCACCTCATACTCGCTTCCTGCATGAACAAAAGCATTTGATGACATCAAATACGAAACCAGTGTTCCCTATACACCATTGGGAAATTAGAAAAGTGAGTAAGAATTGCTTTATTTCATATCAAGGTAAAAGGTATTCTGTACCTTTTCGGTACGTTGGACAAGAATTGAAGATAAAAGAAACACTAAATCACCATTTAGAGATTTATGACAACTATGAATGTATAGCTAAGCACCCTATTATGACTGGGAAAGCAAGAGATCATATAAACCTTGAACATTATAAAGGACTGCAAACGACTACTGATGGTTTGCCGACCCACAGCCGTTTACAGTCCCCTGATATTGAAGTAGAACAACGTTCTCTTCAAATTTATGAGCAACTAGAAGGAGGTGATTAATCATGACCACAAACCTTTTAGTTGAACGCTTAGAAGAAATCGGTTGGCATTACACCGCCGATCAAATTGATGGTCTGCTTGAACACGCATCTAAAAATAATGTACCATATTCGGATTTCTTAATCACGCTATCATCACAAGAAATCGAACAGAAGGAAAAGGCAGCTATAGATAAACATCTAAAAAAGGCGAAGCTTCCCTACATTAAAAGCATTCATGATTTCGATTTTAGCTTTCAACCGAGTATAGACGAGCGAAGAGTTAAAGAAGTGTTATCGGGTAGGTATATTCATAATGGAGATAACATCTTACTCCTGGGACCGCCAGGGGTAGGAAAGACACATTTAGCTATTTCCATGGCTTTTGAAGCTATTACCAACGGAAATCAAGCACTTTTTATTACAGCCAATGATTTTATAGCTGAGTGCCAGAAGGCAGAGAAACAAGGGTTAATCCGACGGATTATTAAAAGATATAGTCGTCCAGAATTATTAATTATAGATGAACTAGGTTATTTTAGCTTCGATGAACTAAGCGCACACACACTTTTTCAAATTATATCAAGAAGATACGAACATGGCGCAATGATTATTACTTCAAATAAATCATATGTGGAGTGGGGTAAGATCTTTGGAGATGAAGTATTAGCAACGGCCATACTGGATCGTCTAATCCATCACTCCACTACCTTTAATATTAAGGGAGATTCCTATCGTCTGAGGGAAAAGAAAAAGGCAGGCATCCAGCCAGCCAAAATTCGTCTGATAATAGGGAATTTGATTCCGTTGAAAACAGGGAATTTTAAACCGTTGTTGACACAGTAAGTAGCTCAACATTAAACCCCCTACTCATAAAGAGAGGGGGGTGAGTTGTGACATATCATTGTCCGGATAGTTCTTCTAAATCCGGCTGATACAGGTTGTACAGCAGCAGTACAAAAGCCAGACTGAAGTAGATGCTTACCGATGGAGCAAACCAGACATGGCCTGCAATAAGCGCAATTCCGTTCCCTAGCATAATCGAAGTGATCAGGAAGATATTTTCCGGATTCAGCACCTGCTTGAAGTCACTGAACAGCTTTCTGATGATAGCGACGGTTACCATGATAAGCGGTAAGAAAATCAGTATGGCACCGAATACACCAAAGGAGAAGAAGATGTCAAGGAAATCCATTTCAATGGTCTTCCGTACCTCTGTATAATTTCCGGCATATCCCATGCCGAATAACTGCTGATAGATATGGGCATCTATATAGTAATGATATTGCCGAGTAAAGTAGAAATGCCGTGCACTGAGGATTTTATTTACAATCTCCGAGTCCAAATAGGCTGGCAGTTCACGAATTTCTCCGTCTTCATCCCTCATGGCTTCTTCTTCCTGCCGTTGTCTTTCTTCTGCTTCTTCCATACTCTCCCCGTCTTCTCCGCTATCAGGACCGGTCGCAATATTATCCTTCTCCGGGATAGGCATATCCACGGAAAGGTTGGTTACAGATGGAGTGGTTGGTGCAATAACACCAAATAGAATTGCCATGACTACAGCTAACAGGGTGGAAATCATATAACGGTTTTTCATGCCGTTTTTCCTGGTTTCCACTAGCCAATGAAGGATAAGGATGACCACTCCGATGGCCAGCGTGCCGACCATGGCAAACAAACCAACCTTGGTGCCAAGCAGGACCCCGGTAACTAGCAGAGCAAAAAGCGGCAGCCAGTTTAAGGAGTCTTTCCAGGTATTCGTCTTCTTATAGGCAAAGATAAACAGAAGCGGTGCAGTAATCGCAATGATGGCTCCCAGTTCATTTCCGGAATAGAACCATCCTTTATACCCATCCTTCACCCACTCGTAAGTATTGGTCGAAGTGTTGGTGAGAATAGATAAAAGGATCGAAGCCACCACGATGCTCGCCGCAATATAAACGGCAGACAAAAGCTTCATCTTAACCGCCCGGTAGCTCTCCTTGGAAGTGAACACCAAAACAAAGGCACAGAACATGACAATGAAATAGACGACTTTCGCAATCCATTGGGTTTCCAAAAAGAAATTAAATGTCGGTTTAAGGAATATGTTCCCCAAGAATCCAAGGCCAAGTACAGCCAAGAGAAGGATCAGATATCCTATGACATATTTTTTATATGGACTGTCGTTGCCAAAGAATATATAGACGAAAGATAACAGCATAAACAGCATTCGGAAGACAATACCTACCGTAATGCTTAAATCGATGAAATAAATGGATAAAAGTGTAAGTATGTCCAGAACGGGCTGGAAGATGATGAACCATTTTAGGATGTCTGTATACATAACACTATTAAATTTTCCCGTCATAACTAAACTCCTTGTAAATTCGCATGTTTTATAAAAGAATATCATATCATGCAGGGTCATGCTCTACAATCCATAATCGGTTTTAGCGGTATGTATCCTGCTGATATGAAGTTATTGGATAGGGTAGACCTTCCAACTGGAGAGGTTCGGCTGCTCTTTCTGGATCATGGAAGCAGGAAAGACGAAGGACCACGGTTTGCTTGTATTGGCCTTGATCGTAAGGCTGTTGACCTTGAAGCTTCCCTTTGCAATTTCCTCACCGTCTGCATCCTGTACACCAAGCGGTACCTGCTCTAGCGTAATATTTTTACTGGTGCCGTTCCGGAGCAGAATGGTCACGACCAGGTCAGCGTTCTCATTCCTCTTTGCTTCAAGTCCCATGAAGTTCATTTCGCCCGGCTTCAATGGAGCGGCATTCTCCACGATTTTCTGCAGATTCTTCTTTGTGTCGTCTGCGATGGATTTCTCCCACGAAGCCTCGAGGTCCAGCTGATGTTTCTTCTTCACTTCAAATGCAAGTGACCAGCCATGAGAAGGGATCTCCATGCCAGCTGTCATCTCTTCACGAGTAAAAATGAACTTCCATGGTCGTGCCGCTTTAGGGGGAATTGAACCTGCCCGGGATAGATCGAATTCCTTTCTCGCCAGCACTTCCTTGCCAGGTCCAAGCAGTAGGATGGTTGTATTGCCGAACTTCACTGGCTTTTCCACGGAGCTTCGGATCAGGCCGGTTGCGGAGATGCTTCCGTTGCGCAGTTCGGTGAGCTCCACCCCGTAGAGGGAGAGCTGGTTCGGCTTCAACTTCGGGCTCTGGCTGTTATGGAAGGCATAGATATATCTGTCCTCGTGGGCAATTTCCCTGTTATCAGGGATGTAGAGCTCTGTTTCTATGCCATCTTCGCCCGTGGTCTCTGCAGTTTCTCCCAGTACGTCTTGGGCATCAATGGCTTCACTCTCTCGCTTCTTATCTTTTTTGGAAAATCCAAACATATTATCTTCCTTTCTTCACATTGGTTACCGCTTGCTGCTGTTTCTGCAACTGTTTTTTGAAGGACATGTTCATCCGGACCGCCAGTTCATATTCGAGATCGGCATAAGTGCTTTTAAACAGCTTATAGCCCTCCTGCTGGAAGAGTTCCACTGGATTGCGCTGCTGGTACTGGCGGATGCCGATCCCTTCCTTCAGCTGATTCATGGCGTCCAGATGCTTCTTCCAGAGCCGGTCGATCGTCAATAGACCGATGCTGCAGCTGGTCATCTGCATATCCTCGTGTTCTTCAAATCGTTCGATAATTGCTGTATGCTCTTCTCGCGCCGGTTTGACCTGTTCTTTTACTTCCCCTTTATCCTTGAAATCCTCATCCTTCAGGGATACGTCAGGGAGTAGGATTTTATCGAGCTCCCGTTCAAGCTTTTCCAACTCCCACTCCTCAGGAAGAAGGTCATCCGGACAGAAACTGTCGATATAATCATCCGGGAGGTGATCGACCTGATGCTGGATAAACCGGATCGGATTATCGGTCTTTAGCAGTTTGTCGCGCAGCTCATAGATGACGCCGCGCTGGTCGTTGATCACGTTTTCGAGATTCAAGTTGTAGTCGCGGAATTGATAATGGACCCCTTCACTGATTTTCTGAGCCGTTTCCACGAACTTATGGACATTTTTGGAAGTGATCATTCCACTACTGTTAGTTTTGAATTTCGGGCGTGCCCGTTCCAATTCATCAGCGGCATAGCGAATGAACAGATAGTCCTCCAGGGAAAGAATGAATTGGGTCGAACCAGGGTCACCTTGGCGTGCAGAACGTCCTTTCAGCTGATTGTCGATCCGTCTGCTCTCATTCCGTTCCGTCCCAATGACATGCAGCCCGCCCAATTCGGCAACACCTTCACCAAGCATGATGTCGGTTCCGCGGCCGGCCATGTTGGTAGCTATGGTGATCTGGCCTTTCTGACCTGCCATGGCAATCAGGTTGGCTTCCTGCTGGACACTCTTCGCATTCAGCAGATGGTAGGGGAGGTTTGCCTTATCAAGCTCTGCCGCAACCTCCTCCGACTGCAGGATGGAGGTTGTGCCGATCAGGATTGGCTGCCCCTTTTCATGGCGTTCCTTTACCTCTTTCAGGAGGTGGGCGAATTTCTGCTGCTTGGTCTCGAAGACTTTGTCCGGATGATCGATACGCTGGTTCGGCTTATTCGTCGGAATCTGGACGACTTCCATGCCATAGATCTTGCTTAGTTCTGCCTCTTCCGTCTTGGCAGTGCCAGTCATACCGGAAATGGTTGGATACATGCGGTAATAATTCTGGATGGTAATGGAAGCATTGGTCTTATTCTCATCCGTATTGACCAGGCCTTCCTTGGATTCGATGGCCTGATGGAGTCCGTCACTGAGGCTGCGGCCTTCCATGATCCTTCCTGTATTCATGTCGACGAGCTTCACTTCGCCGTCCTCGACAATATAATCGACATCCCGCTGGTAGAGGACGCGTGCCCTTAATGCCTGTAGAAGGGAATGGAAAAGGGATCCATGCTCCAGGTCGAATAAGTTGTCGACGCCGAAGATTTTTTCACATTTATTCAAGCCTTTTTCGGTAAAATTGACGACTTTCAATTCCATGTCGAAAGTGTAATCCTCTTCTTCTTTGAGTCCCTTGATCACACTGGCGCACACCCCGTAGAGACGTTCGCTCGGCTTATCCTTGCCAGCAAGGATAAGCGGGGTTTTTGCTTCGTCGATCAGTACACTGTCCACTTCATCAATGATCGCGAAATGATAGGCACGCTGAACCTTTTGGGTGAGAGATTGGACGGTATTGTCACGTAAAAAATCAAATCCGAATTCCGTACCGACACCATAAGTGATGTCGGCGCGATAGGCCGCCTGCTTATCGGCAGGGCTGATACCGTGAATATTCAAGCCGACCGTCAGGCCAAGGAACTCATGGATCTGGCCAATTAGCTCCTTATCCCTTTTTGCCAGATAGTCATTGACCGTGATGATATGTACACCTTTTCCCTCGAGGGCAACCAAATAGCTTGCCAAGGATGCCACCAGGGTTTTACCTTCCCCTGTTGCCATCTCGGCGATATCCCCGTTGAGCAGGACGAGACCACCGACTAACTGCACATCGAAATGCCGCAGTCCCAGAATTCTCCTCGATGCCTCTCGGACTGTAGCGAAGGCTTCCGGTGCAAGGTCCTGAACGGTTTCTCCGTTTTCCAGCCTTTCCTTGAATACATTGGTTTTTTCTTGAAGCTGTTCATCGGAGAGCTGCTGGTAGCCCGCTTCTAAACTGTTAATCTTTTCTACTGTTTTATAATAATTGTTCCAACCACGCTTGGCGGAATTTGTTTTTAAACCGAGAATACCCATCCATTAAAACTCCTTAGCTGTTGTTGAATATATCGGTATTATAACATGAATCGGCCATTTTCAGCAGTGGAATCCCCAGCGTACCCGAAACTTTCGACAATGTTATTTCTTATCCTTCAGGTTTCATGTTAAAATAATAGAATGTATCCGCGCTTATACTAGATATTGACTAGATTTTAAATGGAAATAGATAAAGAAGGATTGAAAAAATATGGCAATCGGGATTGTAGGGAATTATGGGAATAATAACCAAGGGGATGAAGCGATTCTCGAGGGTATTCTCATCCAGTTAAAGAAAGTGCATCAGATTGAGCGGCAGGACATCATTGTATTTTCCAACCAGCCGGAAAGAACTAGTGAGAAATACGGTGTCAAATCTGTCAAACTCTATTATAAAAAGAATAATGCCCCGCTGACCCTGTTCCGTACTCTCAAAAAGAACAGTTCGATCATCCGTGACCTGGATCTTCTTATTATAGGGGGCGGTGGAATTTTTATGGACCTTTACGGCAGGGAAGCCTTCATCTTTGGCATGTACGGATGGCTGGCCAAGCTCTCCCGGACCCCCGTCGTCCTTTACGGAGTTGGAGCAGGCCCTATACTCACCCGAATTGGCAAGGTGATTCTCCGGTCGTTGGCTCACCTGTCCAAGGTTATAACAGTAAGAGATCCTAAATCGAAGGAACTACTGGAGTCGATTGGCGTGAAATCGTCCATCCATGTCATCGGAGATCCGGCATTTCAGGTGAACCCGCCGGAACGGGAAGGATCCAAGCAGGATGACGCCATCAACATTGGTGTAACTGCTGTACCTTTTCATCACATTAGCTATTGGCCGAAAGAAGATAAGGTTAAATACCGGGCATACATAGAAGGGATGGCTCAAAATCTGGACCATTTGGTAGACTATTACCCAAACGCAAGAATCAACTTCTTCTCCACCAAGCATCCCCAAGATACGATGGTCACCAAGGAAATAAGGGAGCTGATGACACATAAGGACCAATGCTCGATTGCTGACCGTCCGATGGATCATCAGGAGATTACAGACTTTGCCTCCAAGCAGGACCTGGTCATCGGGACGCGTCTTCATTCCCTGATCCTAGCCCTGGTATCGGCTACACCGGTGATTGCAGTATCCTACCATCATAAAGTCGAGGATTTTATGGGGATGATCGGCTGTGAGGAGTACACGATACCGATCGACCAGCTGGATTCTACACCCATGTATTTCTTGGACTCCTGCCGGGCTATGTTCGCGGAATGGGATGGAACATTACAACGCTTCGCCGGCATATCCGGCCGTATGCGGGGAGAGGCACTCAAGGGGATGGACTTGGTGAAGCGGTCCCTGGAGAATGACGAGCAAGACCAGCTGCTAGTGTTGAGTAATATGTACCCTTCCGAGCATTCACGCACATTTGGGCTGTTTGTCAAGAACCAGGTAGAGCTGCTTCGTGATAGGGGGCTTGCTGTGGATGTAGTGGCGATCGATGACCCGAGGAAGGGGAAAATCCAGCTGCTGAAAAAATATACATCCTTCTTTTTCGGAAGCCTCGGAAAGCTGGTGACAAGGGGAAGTTCCTATCAGGCCGTCCATGCCCATTATATTTTTCCGACTGGACTGGCAGGTCTCCTATTCAAAAAGCTGCTCGGAAGGAAGCTGATTGTGACCTCTCATGGTGGTGATATTGACCAGATGAGCAAAAAAAGCTCGATTGTCCAGAAACTGACCGGAAAAATCCTTCACGAGGCGGACCATATAATTGCTGTAGGGGAAGGATTGAAACAGGATATCCACGAGAACTTCTCGATTTCCGATGACAAAATTTCTGTCATCAATATGGGGGTGAACCGGAATGTCTTCCACGAACACAGCAAGGAAGAAATCCGTAAGAAACTGGGGGTCGACCAGGAGGAAAAAATGCTCTTGTTCGTCGGCAACCTGATCCGGGCAAAGGGGCTGGATGAACTGACAGCCGCCTATCGCACGCTTACGAAAGAGGACCCATCAATCACTCTGCACCTGATCGGAGAACCGAAGGACGAAGCGTATTTCCAGGAATTATCGGAAAAGACGGATGCATTGGAAGGGGGGACCATCCATGGAGGTATGGCGCAGACAGACGTCGCTGAATGGATGGCCGCTTCCGACGTATTTGTCCTTCCATCCCATATTGAAGGATTTGGATTAGTGGCATTAGAAGCAATGGCCTGCGGGCTGCCGGTCGTCGGCACGGATGTCGGCGGCTTGAGTTATCTGCTGGCAGAGGGAGCTGGAGTGAAAACAGAGGCAAAGAATCCGGAGGCACTCACGAAAGGCATCCGGAAAGTGCTCACCGATCCTTCTCTAAAGGAAACTCTGATTGCCAATGGTCGCAAAAAGGCGGATGAATACGACCAGGATCGGTTGATCACCTCCGTCCTGGCCCTGTACGAGTCATAGGGAGGGATTGTCAATTGCGGATGCGTTTATTTAAAATACTGGGAGCTGTGGCATTAATCAATATTATTGCCCGGCTCCTTGGTTTTGCCAGGGAAGTCGTCATCGGTTACCAGTACGGAACCAGTTATCAGGCAGACAGCATCATTACCGCCTTCACGGTCCCGAATTTCATCTATATTGTGGTGGGCGGTGCCATCACTACGGCATTCATCTCTGTCTATACCAAATTGGAAAAAGGGGCCAGGGAACAGTTTTTCCAGACCATTTTCACCTTGCTTATTCTGATTACAGGTTCGATAACGGTTCTATTCCTCTTGTTTCCAGTATTCTGGATGAATCTGTTTTTCTCAGGGATGTCCGAAGAAGCCATGCAGCTGACGAGTGAGCTGTTCGTCTGGATGGCGCCGGCCACGGTATTTCTGGTGATTGCCATGCTGTTCAGCGGCCTGCATAATATCAATGAAAACTACCGGCTGTCTAGCATGGCGACATTGGTATTCAATGGATTGTTCCTGCTGGTCGGCGTAGGCCTCACGCCGTTTTTGATGGAATATTCTTATGGACTCGGGGCATTGCTCGGCTCGTTGTTCATGGCGGCCATGCTAATGTACACGATACATAGCCGGTCCAAGATGCCTTTGAAGCTCCGCGTAACCCTCCAGCCGGAGGTGAAGCGCTTCGCCAAGCTCGCACTGCCGATTTTGTTCGGCGGGGCGACCATCCAGTTCTATTTCATCATTCAGCGGATCTATGCATCCAGTCTGGATGAGGGAGCCATCTCAGCATTGAATTATGCTTCCAAGATGACCCAGTTTCCCCAAGCGGTGTTGATGACCAGTGTAACAACAGTCATCTATCCATTAATGGCCAAGGCGGTCGGGGAGAAGGACGAAAGAAAGGTCACCAGTGCATATAGAAAGGGGTTCCGCATGCTGACCATTCTGCTGCTTCCGGCGACCGTCTTCATGATTTTATATGCGGAAGAAGTCATCCGGTTCATTTTTGAATATGGATCCTTTGGAAGCCAGTCGACCAACACGACTTATCCATTGTTGCAGATATTCTCCCTGTCCATTTTCAGCCTTGCATTGAATGCCTATGTCACTAGGTTTTTCTATGCCATGGAGAAGTCCTATCTTCCTGTCACCCTGAATATCCTCTCGGTATTTGGGGTGAACATACTGGTCATCCATCTGTTAATTGATCAGCTTGGGGTGGATGCAGTTGCATGGGGAACGGTTGCCGGCACGACCGCGAACATGCTATTGCTGCTGGTTGCGGCCAAGTGGAAACTGGAGCTTTCGGTGAGCAGCATCAGTTATATTGTGAAGCTGCTGATTTTTGTGTTGATCGCTGGTGCAGCGATATGGCTGACAACCCTTCCAGAATTGCCGCCCCTCTTCTCTCTTGCATTGGGTGGAGTTGCAACCGCCTTGTTTATTCTAGTGGGACTAAAAATAGTGAAATAGAGGGAAGCCATGCTGTTACTTGCAGCATGGCTTACTTTATAAGTAAAAAAGTAAACTTTTAATTGTTTTATCCATTTGTAGGAGGAATAGCTACAACTCTTTTCTTCCTATTAAAAGAACTTCTCAATGAGGTGGCTCCTTTTATCCTAATAAAAGTATTTATGATAAACTACTGATAGATGGAACTTAACGTTGAACCCTAATAAAAGGAGCTAAACATAATGCGAGTGAAAAAAGCGATCATTCCGGCAGCAGGGCTCGGTACACGTTTCCTGCCTGCAACTAAAGCGCAGCCCAAGGAAATGCTGCCCATTGTCGATAAACCTACCATTCAATATATTGTCGAGGAAGCAGTCGATTCTGGCATCGAAGATATCATCATCATTTCCGGACGGGGGAAGCGGGCGATCGAGGATCATTTCGATGTGTCCTATGAACTTGAGGAAAAGCTGACCCAAAAAGGGAAAATGGATATGCTGGAAATGGTCCAGTCGATTTCCAATCTTGCTAACATTCATTATATACGCCAGAAGGAGCCTAGAGGCCTCGGCCATGCCATCTGCTGTGCGGAGAGCTTTATTGGTAATGAACCATTCGCCGTGCTGCTTGGGGATGATATTGTAAAAGCAGAAAAACCCTGCTTGCGACAGCTTTTAGATGTTTATGAAATGTACGGGCATTCTGTAGTCGGTGTCCAGGGAGTGCCCTGGGAAGACGTCTCCAAATACGGCATCATCCGACCGTCCAGGGCAAATGGGTATGCAAGCGGGGTTCAAGAGGTTGAATCCCTTGTGGAGAAGCCGGACAGGGAGCATGCACCATCCAATCTCGGCATCATGGGCCGCTATGTGCTTTCACCGCAAATTTTCAGCACCTTAAAGGACCAGCAACCCGGAAAAGACGGAGAAATCCAGCTGACCGATGGGATTGAAGCCTTGAAACAACAGGAGAAAGTTTTGGCCTATAATTTTGCCGGAAAGCGCTATGATATTGGTGGCAAGCTCGGCTTTGTACAGGCGACCCTCGATTTTGCGCTGAACCGGGACGATCTGCACGATGACATACTTGACTATATGAACGGGAAACTTCACACGCTCAACGAATCAAGGGCAGGAATATTACAGGATAAATAAATGGGCCCCATCTCTCCCGGCATGAAGCCGGTTTGGATGGTGCCCTTTAGTATGATAGTTAATAGCTTCCACTGCCGCCGGAGGCCGGTTCGGCATGCTGATGGGCGGAAGAGCTTTCCTCAGCTAACTGGTTATTGATTTCCAGATGACTCTGGAGGAGGGACCTGGTCTCATTCAGTGATTCTTCATCCAAGGCCCAGTAATAGGTTCCGGATGGCTTATAATCATATCCTTTTAGTGTATGCGTATTTACATCCAGGTTGGTACCGCCTGTCCCATAACTGATGAATGTCTTCATATCACTGAATCTCATATTTGTTGTCATATTATCACCGACGGCTTCCAGAATGTCATCATAACTGAGTATCGAATTCAGGTTCGTTGCTTTCTGAAGGGCTGCTTTTACAATTTCCTGCTGCCGTTTCCCACGTTCGATATCATTATCCAGTTTCCTGGTACGGGCAAGGGCTAATGCTTCCTCGCCATTCAGCTGCTGTTCACCAGCCGTCAAATGCACAGCACCTTTATTGTCCGTGGAATCCTGTTCCGTAAATTCATACGGCACATCCACAGTGATGCCGCCCAATGCATCCACGACATCTACAAATGCATGGAAATTAAGCTTTACAAAATAATCAACAGGAATGTCGAGCAGGTTCTCGACTGTTTCCACGGTTGCCGAGGGCCCGCCGTATGCGTGGGCATGCGTGATTTTGTCCTCATAGCCTACTTCTGGGATGTGGACAAGCGAATCACGGGGAATGCTTAACAGGTTGACACTTTTTTCATCTTTGTTGAAAGTGGCCAGCATCAAAGCATCTGTCCGAGCGTTCTCGGCATTCCCGCGTTGCTTATTCTCATCCACTCCCATAATCAGCACGGAGACATTATCAATACTGGGATCGACTTCAGCATCTCTCAGCGGGGATTTCTCCCGTTCATCTCCAACATAGGAATCAGATAATACACTGCCTGCTTTCACATATAGATAACCAGCATAGCCCGCCAGCAGGAAGAACGCAAAAAGCGGAATGAGGATGAAATAAGCGCGCTTCCGAAGTCTCCTCTTTTTTCTGCGGACCAGCCGGGTCTGGGTCTCGTTCTTTTTAGTCATACAAATAAACTCCTTTAGTTAAATCAGCCGTTCTGTTAACAGACGACTTTCTTGGATAGCAAATCACTACCTATTTTACTATGATTCGACATATTAGTAAATTGCATTTTGATTTCATTTATGAAATTTTATGTAATAAATAGATTAATAAGGTTCAAATGGGGGAATAGAAAATAATTTACCCCTATGGATACCATCATAATTATAATTATACTACGCTTGTCGGATCTATTCGTGGAAGATGTCTTCACAGTAAAAAACGCCCTGGACCTGTTTGGCCCCGAACGTCGATTACCTCTCGCTCTTATTTGATTGGGCAAGTTCACTGGTTTGGCTCTCCGATTCAAGCTCCAGGTGATTTTGCAGTGTCTGCTGTATTTCTTTTTTACTTTTTTCATTTACATAGTAATACCAAGCACCGCTGTCACCGTAACCCCCAGTACCATCCAGCTGCATGGTGTCGACTTTCACATTCTCATCAAGCCCGTAGGAGACAAATCCCCTCATCTCTGGAAAGGTCAGATTCGTTTTCATATTATCGCCGACCGACTCTATCAGCTCGTCTATTTTGAAAACAGTCGAGGCTGATGTCGCTTTATCAGCGATGGCCTTGAGGATTTCCTGCTGTCGCTGCCCGCGGGCCAGGTCGCTGTCATACTTCCGGGTCCTGGCCAAGGCGAGGGCTTCCTCACCATTCAACCTTTGGACACCCGGGTAGAGATGGATGGCATTTCGTTCATCATCTGAATTGAATTCTTTCAATTCATAGGGAACGTCATAGGTAATGCCGCCGATGGTATTCACCACCTCAACAAAGCCATCGAAGTTCATCTTTACATAGTAGTCGACAGGAACCTTCAGGAACCGTTCAACCGTTTCAATAGTAGCCTGGGTCCCACCGAATGCATGGGCATGGTTGATCTTCGTGCTGTAGCCGACTTCCGGGATATAGACATAGGAATCGCGGGGAATGCTCAGCAGCTTGACGGATTTTTTTTCCTTATTAAAGGTCGCTAAAATGAGCGCATCCGTTCGGCTCGGTGCCTCATCCCGCTGTTCGCTGTCATCAATCCCCATAAACAGTACGGATACATTATCCTCCACCGGATCGACCGGCTCCTCCCGAAGAGGGGACTGTTCATTCACTCGTCCGCTTGATTCATGGGACTGTTCTACCATATCGGAAGTCGAGTCATAGAGGTACAGGGCATAGCCGGCTCCGGCCCCCAAGATGAGAAGCAGAAGGAACCCGGCTGCCGAAATTATATTTTTTACGGAAAATAAGCTTGCTCGACGCTTGTTGGCCATAGGGCGAACTCCTTATGACAAGATTTGTGTTGATTCTGCCTGATCTGCTTATGAAAAGCATTGGCTAAATCGCTACCTTTTAAAACTTATATAGAACCATACCCCTTTTTGCCTATATTCATTCGATTATAGAGGTGAAAGGGGGGATACAACATGGCAACAGCCAATAAAGTCGATAAAACGCTCCGCCTCATCCTTCATGGAGGAGTCGATGCGGAGACCGGCAAAGACATCTATCGGACCAAAAGCTTCAACGGCGTCAAAATTGATGCAACACCGGATCAGCTCTTTCTGATCGCCAACGCATTGATTGCCTTGCAACAGCTGCCGCTTTACCTGATGGAAATCCGTGATACTTCATTGTTAGCGGAGTAACAGGAGCATAGTGGAAAACAAAGAAAGGAGGACAGCCCATGAAAAAGCTGGAATTGAAATTTAAAAGTGCAATGGGGAAAATCGTCACCTACTCCCTGGACCACCCAGTCGAGCCCGCTGATCCATTAGCCGTCAATGCTGCCATGGATCAGATTATCGCCCAGAATGCATTCATCTCAACCGGCGGCGACCTCATCGAAAAACACAGCGCCCGCGTCGTCGAGCGTAATACCGTAGACATCGACCTCGGCATTTAATAATGATTACAGAGCCAGCGGACAGCGCACCAGCACTGTCCGCTGGTTTTTGGTTAGGGAGAGGTGGTAGAGCAGCGGCCGGGCGCCGGGTGCAGTCACTCGGTCGCCAGGCGTAGCCACTCGGGCCACACATGCATGCGCACAACAACTAGAAAGGAGGCACTTATCCATGGAATCCTTCATTCCATTCGTCACAGAGGTCGGCTTTCCCATCGCGGTGACATTTTATCTGCTTCACCGTATCGAGGGAAAGCTCAATCTGCTGATCGAATCGATCCATGCATTGCCGGAGAGAATGAAATCCGCCTCGGGCAGTCATGCAGACTATCCCCAAGATGGATTGAATAAAGTGCATAATGGTTAAAGAAAGGAGCAGCGCTGATTAGCACTGCTCCTATTTATGTGAATTTCAAGGCAAGAAAAAGCTCTGCTTTTTACCCAGCAGCGCTTTTCACTGTCAGTTATCTCTGACATTCTTGTGGTTCGGGATGAAAAAGAACGATAAAAACGAAACAATAAAGAAGCCAATATATACGTCAAAAGAGACGGGATATTGCCAGATCAGTTTTCCTAGAACTGCATACAAGAAAAGAAAGATAACAAGTGCAGCTATTAATGGTCTTACTATTTTCATATGTATCTATTCACCTCAGAAGAAAAGATTGTGCCCGTATTCCCTTATGCTAGATTCTATCTGATATTATCTAATTGTATCGAATCCTCCGCCTTACTTCAACACTTAATTGAATATATTTCCTGTGATAGAGTGGGGAGCGGGTGTTTATCGGCAGTATGCGCGGGATATCAGCAGGAGCGCAAATTTATCAGTAGCACACGCGGGAAATCAGCTGGAGCTTGGATTAATCGGCAGCACGCACGGGAAATCGGCCGGAGCACAAATTTATCAGCAGCACGCACAACATATCTTCCGGAGCACAAATTTGTTAGCAACACACGCGGGATATCATCCGGAGCACGAGTTTATCAGTAGTTCGCGCAGCATATCAGCTGGAGCGCTAATATATCAGCAGTACACGGGGGATATCATCCGCAGCACAAATTTATCAGCCTCACGCAGCCCCAACCGAATCCACAACCCCACAGTAAAGGCCGGGCTAGCCCGGCCTTGTTATGCGGGAGATTTTTTGGTTTTCCCGCTTTGGATCAGATAGCGATGCTGGAAAATCTCGGTGATCGTAAGCAGAATTCCGGTAAGTACGGCACCAATGAAGGTGACCTCGGCGCCAGCCAAGAATTGAGAGACGAAATATACGATGAGGGTTGCTGCCCCAAAGTCCATCACGGTGCTTACCCAGAGTGTACCGTCTTTCAATAGGAACATTTCCATCACATGGGCTGCGACTGCCAGGATTAATCCGACAAGGACAGGCTGCCAGAGGGCTGCATATGCCACGTTAGGAAAAATGAAGGACGCCAAGGTGACAGTAATTGGACAAATGATTAATTTCATGATTAGTCCTGTCAAGGAACTCACCCCCTGATACATAGGTTTTACCAAAGGGGAAAAGTTATACTTTTCTACTTACTGCAGGGTATCATTCTTCTTATCAATGTACAGAGTGCCGTCCCTTTGTACCTCTGCGTAAAAAACGTCCGAGATGGAAGTGATCCCTGATAAATTCAATTGCTCCTCCACCCATTCCTGATCGAGTTTCAGTTTATCCAGATTGGAGTTGACTATCTCGCCATCACTGATAATCTGTGTGGAAGCCGGATATAGGATGGGTGTATTTTGCTGGATGGCAAAATCAGATTTGGTTACCGATTGGTATGGCTGCTTCTTTCTTACGGAAAGTTTCCCGCTGGTTTCAAAAACAGCATAGTCTACCTCTGCCAGGGAAAATACATTTTTCTGCCGTAGTAAAGCATTTAGCGCATCGACATCCAACCGAACTTTGCGCATCTCATCTTCCATGATCTGTCCTTCCTTGACAAGGACTCTCGGCTGGCCTTCAATAGCTAACCGGACCGGTTTCGACTTGATATCAATGAATCCCAGCACAATCGTTATGATAGTCCAGCCTATAAGAGCGATCAGGCCGTTTCGGATGCTTAAGGTGGAATCCACCGCAAGCGAAGCACCGATAGTACCGAGCGATATTCCGGATACGAAGTTAAAGAAGGTCATCTGGGAGATTTCTTTCCTTCCCATTATTCTGGTCAGAGCCAGCAGAGTGAGAAAAGCGAGCACAATCCGCAGCAATAACTCCTGTATAGTCATATTTATTTACTCCTTTAGATGATTTATATGGTTATTCTTGCCCTTGTACCATGTTAGATATACACACGGGTAAAGGCGGAGGAGGACCTCACTAATACGGCTCTTGTTTCCCGGCAATTTGTGAACAATTTTAGACAATCGCAAAGCTGGGAGATTTTCATGGTTGAATCGAAATAAATCGGGGTAATTAGCGATTATGGAAAGAAGCGAAAATGGAAAAGGAAGTGGGAAAGGTATGTTTGTACTTATAAGGAAAAAAGAAGATGAAATGGAGATATTAACGAAGCCGCAAAGTCAAATGCCTAAGATGTTCCCTAATTCCGATGCGGCAGCCCTGTTTGCGCAGGGCCTGAATGCCGATATTCCATCTGATCAGAAATGGATCGTGACCCAGGCACCACCCAAGGAGAGTAAGATAGGAAGTAAAGAGATTGTCAGGAGGATTTCTTGATCAGCACTGTTTTGAAAAAAGCAGGCAGTAGAAACCGTTCCATAGGGAGGAGCCTTTAAGTGGCACTTCCTTCGCCGCCCTGACGAAAGCGACTCCAGGTATCCGCTTCCGAAAAAGGGAAGTCTACCAGTCCCCCCACACTCCCCCAAATAGATACACCAATTTCCGTCCTCCTTCATACGTTGATGTTATAGGAAAGCAGAACATCCACACCAAGCACCATTCGCCCTTCATTCGGAAGGACGAGATTCTTCCTTCCACCAGCATGCTAAACATGCCAAAACTCTGGAAATCCTAAAAATCAGCCGAACCATACATAGTGAAATGTCCATAGAAACTTCAGCAAGAATCAGCTTCCTCTTCATGTCAAGCATCAATCCTCTTTGCCAAGCATAACGTAGAACTGTACAGTATGGCCTGCTTGGATTATAATAGGGGATACAGAGGTGATTTCATTGGGAAGTTGTTGAAAATTGGAGAGTTAGCTTCATTAAGCAATGTATCAAAAAGGACAATCGATTACTATACAAAAATGGGCCTTCTGGAATGTGAACGGTCGGAATCGAATTACCGTTATTATCCGGAAGATGCTGTCGAAGACTTAAAATTCATTGAGCAATGCAAACAAATGCAGATGACGTTGGAGCAGATCAAGCAGCGGAGAGACTTGATGAAAGCTGATCAGGTTGATAAACAGGTGATACAAAACCGAGCTGAATGGATTTCACATAAAATGGAACATTTACAGGCAGAAGTAGAAGAGATTTATGCTTCTGTCGAAAAGCTGGAACAGGAAGAACAGGCGAAAATTCTGAACACCCTCAAACCCAAGACATCCACGCTGATACAGTCCTTATCCGTATTTTCCAGTTGAAGCGGGTTTGAGTTTAAACCAACACAGGAGAGTGATATTTTTTGGACGACGTACCGCTTAGTTTGATCATTTTATTGGCTTCTCTGATTCTCTTATCTGCCTTCTTTTCATCGGCGGAATCTGCTTACTCGAGTGTAAACAAAATCAGGTTGAAAAGCTTTGCAGGGGAAAGCCTCAGGGGCAGTAAAAAGGCCCTTTATATCGCCGAGAACTTTGACAAGGCATTGACGACCATTCAAGTCGGGAATAATATCGTCAACATAGCAGCCGTGAGCATATTCGCGACACTGGCCGCCATGATTTTCGGCGGGAACACCGGGCTGATCGTCAGTACGGTGGCGATGACCATCCTGATCCTTGTTTTTGGCGAGATCCTGCCCAAATCCTTGGCCAAGGAGCATGCGGAGGCCTATGCGCTCGCTATTTCGCCGGTCATGTATTTTCTGATGAGTTTGCTGACACCGGTCAACTTCTTTTTCATTCGGCTGAAGAACCTGGTAGGGACATATTTTGCCAAAAGAGTTCCAACGCCTTCGATTACCGAAGAAGAAATCAAGCATATGCTGGATATTAGTGAAGAAGAGGGTGTCATTGACAAAGGAGAAAGAGAGCTGATCCACCGGTCGATGGACTTCGATGACACGCTCGCCGAAGAGGTGCTGACACCACGGATTGATGTAGTGGCGGTGGAGATCAACCAGCCGATAGAAGAAATTAAGAAGGTATTCTTTGAAGAGCGATACTCAAGAATTCCTGTCTATGAGGAAACGATTGATAATATCGTCGGTGTCTTATCGGAAAGGGAATTCTTGACGCATTTGGTGAAGTATGACCAGGTGGATATCAAGGAATTATTGATGGAGCCTTTCTTTGTGGTGAAATCCAGGAAGATTTCCTCCCTATTGCCGCAACTCCAGCAGGAAAAAATCCATATGGCCATTGTGCTGGATGAATTCGGAGGAACCGCCGGGATTGTGACACTGGAAGATGTGCTGGAGGAAATTGTCGGGGAAATCTGGGATGAACAGGATATTAAGACCAATGCCGTCTCGAAAATAAACGAGAATGTGTATACGATTGATGCCCGCTATCAGCTGGATGAATTCGCAGACATCATGGATGTTCCCGACCCGGAAAGCTCTTATCACACACTCGGCGGATGGGTGATTGAAAATCTGAAACGAACCCCTAGCCTTGGGGACTCGTTCACCTATGAAAACCTGAAAGTGGTCGTCAACGAGGTGGCCAATCACCGGATCAAGAAGGTCAAGGTGGAAATCAGGGAATGGAAGGAAGAAGAGCAGACGGACGTGGTACTGCCTGACAGGCTGTTGGGAGAAATCTCCTGATAGGCGCAGGATAATAAAACGAAGGCATTCCGAGCAAGTGGAATGCCTTCGTTTTTTGTATTCATATAAAAACTGATTATTTCACCGGATCTTTCGGAACGCCGGGCTTCTGTTCCTTTGTCCATGTGCTTGTTGCCGGGATCTTGGAATGATCTGCGCGATAGGCGTATTTTTCGGCAATGCTGCTGACCTCACGGAGAAGCCCTTCTTCCAATGTTGTTGGATTCAAGCCCTTCGATAGGAAGAGGTCGTTTTTGACATGGAGCTCGTTTTCATCCGCTTCTTTCCGCGGGTTCGATACATAGGCGATCTCGCCGCCGGTCAGTTCGCTGACAAGATTGGCAAGGTCGCGGACGCGATGTGTTTCCGTCATCTGGTTAAAGATCATCACCCGTTCCTCAGGCTCGGGTGGATTTTCAATGGCCAGCTCGATGCAGCGGACGGAATCCTGGATATGGATGAATGCCCGGGTCTGACCGCCAGACCCATGGACCGTGATCGGATAGCCTACAGCCGCTTGCATGAGGAAACGGTTCAGCACTGTGCCATAGTCTCCGTCATAGTCAAACCGGTTGATCAGCCTCTCGTCCAGGTTGGTCTCTTTCGTGTGCGTACCCCAGACAATTCCTTGGTGGAGATCGGTGATCTGCAGCTGGTCATTTTTATTATAGTATTGGAAAAGCAATTGATCCTGCGACTTGGTCATATGGTAGATGGAGCCTGGGTTGGTCGGGTAAAGGATCTGCTGTTCGACCCGGTTTCCATCCTCGGTCTGCACTTCAATATCCAAATAGCCTTCGGGAATCTTCATCCCGGCTGTACCGTATCCATATACCCCCATCGTCCCGAGGTGGACCAGATGGATGTCCAGACCTGACTCGACAATCGCACACAGGATGTTATGGGTGGCATTGATATTGTTGTTGACCGTGTAGCGCTTATGCCTTGGTGATTTCATGGAATAAGGTGCGGCCCGCTGCTCGGCATAATGGACGATAGCGTCAGGCTTTTCCTCATTAATGATATTCAGCAATGCATCATAGTCAGCGGCTATATCCACATGGTGGTAGCCAATGCTTTTTCCTGAAACTTCCTTCCATGCCTTGATGCGCGTTTCTATTGGCTGGATAGGGGTCAACGACTCTGCGCCTAATTCTTCATCGATTTTACGCCTTGATAAGTTATCGAGGATCACTACTTCATGACCGGATTGAGATAGATGCAGACTTGCCGGCCAGCCGCAGAAGCCGTCTCCTCCCATGATTAAAATCTTCTTCTTATTCTTCATGTCTATCATCCTTTGTTTTAGAACTAAGAGCTTCTTCATCATTAGGTAAGAAAATATATGATTTCAAGCTATATTTCATGCATGCGGGAATATCCATCCAGCTCCAGTGCCGTTGATCTGCGTAAGTTTATGTATCTTACTGATTAGCAATAGGATATCCTCTTATTTCTATTATTGCAAATGGAGACGGAAAGGTAAACGATTTAAAAGCCGAAAAGGCAAAAGTAAGACCTTTTCCCCGCTCATCTACCCGATATGGGGCACGTTTAACCAGGTCAATTTTTGAAAATAAGAGGCAATGGCAAGACTCCAACCCGCAATGAAAGCCTGAACCGGACATGTTATGCAGCGTGGAAAGGTAATTTTTGGATGTAAGGAAACTTTTCAAATATATAACTCTCTTTACAAAAACTTAATGTTACAGCAACCATCAATTTGGTAAAATTATGAAAGAGAAAACATACAAGAAGTGAGGAAATATGACAAATTACTTAGAACTATCCAGAGAATACAATTTAGATTTGACAGAGGTTAGCGTACTTTGCCAACTTGACCAGAGATATCCCTGTGCGGTGACACTGGAGGAATTATCTGATGATGAACAGCTCCAGATGTATGGGGAAAGGATTATGAAAAGATTAATCGAAAAGGATCTTGCATACAAATGTGCAGGCGGGTATTTGAGGAAGAAGGAGCATTAACGGGAGGGCGGGGGAAGGATAATGATGTAAAAAGACCCCCTAATGCACACCTACAATCCAGTTTGTTGGAGAGGAGGTTTGCTCAGGGGACTTTTAATCTTTTTCCAGACGAAGTTCAGCCGGATCGCGGGCTAGTCCCGGCGGTTGATCCCCGCTGTGGCTAAGAGCAGTGCGCCTATTCCAATGGCGGCGGCAGCCACGACGCCCGGATATTTGGAAGCTTTCATATACATACTGCCGGAGCGGACATATCCGACGTTTGTTCCCCGTTCTTGCAGGCCATATCCCGGCTGGTAGAGGGCATTGGATTCCGGTGATTCTACTGGGATATTCTTATGCTGCGTGCGCGACAAGTAGGTTTCCACTACCTTGTCAGTCAGTCTTGGTGCAAGTGTGCCAAGCAGGGAAGCAATCCTCGCCTGCGAGCCGACATACATATCCCGCTTCGGATGCTCCGCCGCATGGAGAATGGCCTCGGCAATCGCATCAGGCGGATAGATCATTCCGCCATGTGCCGGGTGCTCTTCCAGGTAGTTCCCCGCATGCTCGTTATACGGCGTATCAATTCTACCAGGGTGGACAAGGGTGACGGAGACCGGAGCATTTTCCGCTTCCAGCTCCATCCTCAGGCTGTTTGTCCATCCATGGACCGCATGCTTGGCAGCAGCATACGTCGATTGGATGACGGTCCCGACATCGCCAAAAATGCTCCCGATATTGATCAGCGCACCAGCCGAACCCCGCTCTTTAAAATGCTTCACGGCAGCGCGGGAGCCGTACACCACACCCCAGAAAGTAGTATCGAACATCCGCCTGATGTCCCCATCACTGACATCCATCGCGTTGCCAAAAATCGTAATTCCCGCATTGTTCACCCATGTATCAAAGCCGCCAAACGCCTCTTTCGCCGTATCAGCAATTCTTTGGACGTCCAGCTCTTTGCCGACATCAGCCTTTACCCAGACGGCTTCATGGCCGAGCCTATTCAGCTCATCCGCCAATTGCTTCAGCGCATCCTCATTCCTGGCGGCAAGAACCACCTTCGCACCTTGGGCGGCCGCTTTTCTTGCAGTAACCAGGCCGACGCCGCTTGATGCCCCGGTAATGACGATTACCTGATCTTTCAGTTTCTTGAGAATAACCTGTTTTCCAAAAGGGATGCCGTCCGTTTTCCAGTCATATGATTGACTCTCATTAAATTCCATCGCTCCAAACCTCCTTGTTTAACCTGTAACACTTGGTATAATCCAAGTTTTAGACTTCCCTAACCGCAGGAAAATACACCATGCTCAATTGAAAAAGTGCAACAGCCGGCACTGGCAGAGGACCTGAAAAATATACGGACAAAATTGGGGAATTCAACGAATAATAGCGGGAAGAAACGCGGAAAGTAACCAAGGTAACACGCAAGTTAAATTGAGGGAGGAAATCATATGTCCACACAACAGGCACAACAAACTCTTCAACAAATCGGCCAAATCGCACAGCAGCTGGCACAGCAAGAACAGCAAAATGCACAGCAGCTGCAGCAACAGGCACAAAACCAAGTCGGTACCCAAATGGGGACACAGCAACAGCAATTAGGCCAGCGTGAACAGCAGGCTGCCCAGCAATTACAGCAAATCCAGCAGCTTGTCCAACAGTGCCAACAGCAAATGACTCAGTAATCTGGGATTGAGAAAGCCCCCATCATGTGGATGGGGGGTTTCTGATTAACGTAGTCTTTTTTAACTCATTGAAATGACAGTGATAATAATAACAAAAAAACGACTATGCTAATCCAACCATAACCTTTTCGTCCTTTTTGAAATTCATCTAATCCCATGACCAGCATCATTAAACCTAAGAAAAACATCATATATGAGTGGAGCGCAAAGTTCTCAGTAACCCATTCATATCCTGCTATGAAAACAACAATTACTGCTAGAATAACTCTTAAAATTTTGAGCGGTTTAAAACCACTTCCTGTTTTTCCCTCATGTTTATCTGAACGTGTATTTCTTCTATTGAATAAAGAAGCAATTCCCATAAGTAAAGCAATAATAGTGATGAAAAAAATTAGTTGAAAAATCATATCTCCTACGTGTAACCCATCAAAAAAAATAATAAATCCCCCCATCTGGATTTAGTGCAAGTATCTCTCCCTGAATAATCTTGCCCTTAGGAGGGCTGCCAAATAGGCGATTTGCTTTATTTTGTTAGAGCACCAGATAAAGGCAAAACGCTGACTTGGGTGCATTCTAATTAGGTCAATGCTTTTAGTTTGAAGACCTGATTCCAGCTAACTTAAAAAAGTTAAGCTACCTTCATTATTTATTGGCATAGGATTTTCTTCAATCTCTTGTTTACGGGGATGCCCACGCTTACATCCTCCCCTTTCCTATAGAAAGAATAATACTTTAAGTTTTCATTATATGGCATAACGGGTACTCCTTTAAATAGCAGGAAGGAGTGACTCTATGTTAACTACTATATCGTGGATAGCCTTATCTATCGGGTTAATATGCACTATAATTATTGCAATTGATATCATCAGACATCCCCAAATGATGAAAATAATGAATGTTGTCTGGCCAATCAATGGTTGGTTCTTTGGCCCATTTGCTGTGTGGGCGTATTACAAATGGGGTCGTTTGAAAGCTAAAGATGCGGATGAAGAAGATGATCGGAAAAAAACCGCCAAAGTTTTTGTTTCCACCAGTCACTGTGCAGGCGGATGTACATTCGGAGATATAGTAGGTGTCCCTATTGTCGCGATGACAGGGATCGCGGTCGCAGGATCCACCTTGTTTGCCCACTATCTGGTGGAATTCATTTTAGCCTATCTGTTCGGTATTGCTTTCCAATTTTTTGCGATTTATCCAATGAATAAGGGTCAAGGAGTGATCCAATCCTTTAAGGCATCCATTAAGGCAGATACCTTATCAGTCATCACATTCCAAATTGGTATGTTCGGCTGGATGGCAATCGTACACTATCTACTGTTTACCCAGCCTCCCAAACCCCATGAACCTACGTACTGGTTTATGATGCAAATAGCCATGATTATCGGTTTCTTGGTTAGTTATCCTCCTAATTGGTGGCTGGTAAGAAAAGGTATAAAAGAGGCTATGTAGCTCCTAACTGGTCAGGGGCTGCTTTCCTCTCATACCTTACATATTGCTGAAAAGACG
Source organism: Virgibacillus sediminis (assembly GCF_042643265.1). Classification (NCBI taxonomy): domain Bacteria; kingdom Bacillati; phylum Bacillota; class Bacilli; order Caryophanales; family Bacillaceae; genus Virgibacillus; species Virgibacillus sediminis. The sequence goes on from NZ_JBHRRZ010000009.1 coordinate 99,819, forward strand.
TACCTGTTTATTCAATTACCACAAAACCTGAGGTGCTTTTCTTAGAGATAGGCAAGCCATGGTTGACGAGTGATCCTACTATTAAAAGATGGTAAGTAATACAGTAAATATTCCCACCAATGCAATAGGTGGGATAGCAAGGATCCTTTTGAAACGACCCTTTACCAATTCGGAGAGCTCCTGATCATAGGGAATGACATCAAAAAACTGGTTTGCGGACATTTTTCTATACAATAGACCCAACTAGGAGTTTATAAAGAAAATAAAACTTACGAAGACGACCCATTTCAGCCAAACAGGCAAAAATAGAACAGCGATGCCTGTAACAAGTATCAGTTGGGTATACAGGTTAACAGCCTTTTATCACGTAGGAATGATTTCAAAAGCACTTCCAGCAAACCATTCAATTTATTCCGGGTTTTAAAAATGCGCTTGGAATCCGGAAATAAGAAAAATGGTTTATTATTTTGGCTGTTTTTTATGGGCTCTACATGAACATCATTGGAGAAGGTCAACAGAAATTTAATATACTTCATGCGCTCCGCTTTCTCGATTTCCACTTCTTTTAGGAAAAGGCGATTGGTGATTGTCATGACGGTATAATGGTAGATATAAATCAAAGAGAAAGCCACGATACTTCCAACCCCATAGAGCCATGGACTTGTAAATAAAGCAAATAAGTACACCAATATGAATGCAGCCACTAAAATGATCCATTTAGTCAGAGCACGAGAGGCAGCCTTTTTGACGGTGGCCGCAAAAAAGCGAAACGTGCATAACAATAGGGCCAATAACAAGGCATCTACCAATGAAAAGTTGTAGATAAGCATCAAAATTGGGAGAAATATAACCCCAATAAAAGCTGTCTCTACAAGTAACTGTAAGGCTGTATACAGCAGGCCATACCGCTTTAACTGAACAAACGTTGGCTTTTGCTGGATGAGATGAAGCAAATCGGCTTCCATGGCAAATGTTCGGATCTTTCCCTTTAGACAAAAAAGAAGCAATGCGAATAACAGAACAGTAAAAGGAATGCTGTCACTCCAATAGAGATGGGTAAGATTCCATGCCTCCATATAGATGAAAGGAGCTATAAGTATAAGAGGGAGGACAGCATATAGGATGATAGACCAATCCAATATGGAACGAATAACACTCCATTGAAATTTATACTCCCGTACAAGCCTGCGAATAAATATCTGTTTACCAGACATGAGGGTCCCTCTCGGTGAGGATATCAAAACAGTCTAAAAGAGAACCTTGGTCTAACCCGCTACTCTCCCTGATCTCTTCAAATGTTCCTTGCGTGATCAGTTTTCCATCCGAAATGAGCACAAAACGGTCACAAATTTTCTCAGCAGTATCCAAGACATGTGTGGACATTAAGATCCCTGCACCCTTAACCTTTTCCGCTCCTATCAGCTGCAACAATCTCTTTATTGCTTTTGGATCCAATCCCATAAATGGTTCGTCGATGATGTACAGATCCGGTTGTTTCAAGAAGGCAAGAACTAACATGACTTTTTGCTGCATCCCTTTTGAAAAACTGTCCGGATACTGATGGGCAACCTGGGGTAAGTTGAAGAGTTTCAACAACTCCTCAGCCTTTGCATTAAATTGCTTCTCATCAACATCTAAGGTTGATAAAAGAAAATCAATGTGTTCCCACACCGTCAATCTTTCATATAATATCGGCCGTTCTGGTATGTAAGCATAGTTGCTTATGTCAATATCGCCTTTTACATGATTGATTATTCCGATAATTGATTTTATAGTTGTACTTTTACCTGCTCCATTTGGCCCGATGATTCCCACTAGCTCTCCTGGATGAATGGAAAATTTAATATCCTTCAGTACGGGTGATTCAAGGGAATATCCTGCTTCTTTAATTTCCACGTGTAATACCAATTAACGTTCTCCCCCAGTATCCTCAAAAATTTAACACACCTGTTTGCTTCTCATACCTTTGTTTTGAGATTAAGAATCTGTTTATCCAATTTTACCAGCTCTGGTGTTAGTATACTTGATATTCAGTAAAATCGGTATTGGCTATTTATAGGAATGTAATATTTTTCCATTTAGGTCGCCCGGTAGGATTGACGGGTTTCGTTATCTCTAAAGAACCCTTAAGGATTCAGGAAGCATGCATGGAACGGGACATTCCTAGGGGGGAAATGGTGTATTTAGAAGCAGGATGCAAACGAATGCGACCAATGCCAACACTCTGGAAAGCTCTGAGGTGACAGTGGAGTTGAATGATCAGACGGAAGCCTTTATGCTACATCCAGGGTAGGAAGCAGATGGAAAACTTTTCTGGCAGGGGAAGGGGTACTTATAAAGATCCAGGGATTTAGGGCATTAATCTAATTGGCCAACGACAACAAAGCCCAGCAGTTATTCTGGGCGTTTGAAAGGAACAAACGTTATTGAGTAGAAGAAAACTGCCTCTTACAAGCCCCGCAGTTTCGTTTCATGCTCAATCGACCTCAGCGCCAGTGTTTCCATCAGCTTTTCCTGCCGTTCTGTTCTATTGATGATATTGTCCAGCTTTTTGGCATTCTCGGAAATCTGGTGGGAGTTACGGTCCAATTTATCAGCATGTTCCTTCAGCTGTTTCTGATTCTCACTGATTTGTTCGCTGTGATGGTCAAGTTTCATGGTGACTTGCTTGATGGAAGTGCATTGTTGCTCTGGTTGGTGTGAGTTATGCTGGATTTGCTGGTAGTTGCGGTTAATTAGTTCGGAGTTTGTTTCGGCCAGTTTTGTATTTTTATCGATTTGATCGGAGTTTCTCTCAATTAGTTTTTCATTTCGGGCAATTTTTTCGGAGTTTCTTTCAACCAGTTGGGAGTTACGATTAATTTCTTCATAGTTTCTCGCAATCTGGCCTGAGTTTCTGTCAATCAGCCCAGAATTTCTGTCGAGTTGATCCGAGTTTCTGTCAATTTTACCCTCGAGTCGGAGGATATCATTTTTTGTAGCCATATTGCTGATGTCGCTTTTGGTAGCCATGCCTTTGAAGTCGTCTTTAGTAGCCATATTGCTGATATCGCTTTTGGTAGCCATGCCTTTGAGATCGTCTTTAGTAGCCATATTACTGATGTCACTCTTGGTAGCCATATCCTGTATGTCTTCCTTTGTAGCTATGGTGTTCTTTATGAAACTAATCTCTGCAAGAATCTCTCTTAAAACCTTTTCGGTATCCATTCTTTCCCTCCTTTCATCCCGTATTAACTTACTAAAAATATACCACGCATCCTGATATCCCGCAATTTGACATAAAGCCATTTCCATTTGGGATAATTCGAGTTTATCTTCTGATACAAGAGTTTTAGCCCTGCCATATGGAATGAAAAGTAAATATTTCCTAGAAGGAGACGGAGAAAGTGAATCTTCTGCTGGCTCTTATACTACAGTTCGCGTGGAAATATAAAATCCGTCATTTCCCGGGAAATATGACGGATTTTTATCTCCTTTATTTTTTATCTAGCAATTGTTGATAGGATTCGAGTGAATCTATTAACCTTCCATCAATTTAACGACATACTTGCGGTTTGAGCGCGGGCCATCGAACTCGCAGAAATAGACGCCTTGCCAGGTGCCGAGAACCAGGTCGCCACCTGAAACGATCAATGTCTGGGCATGGCCGACTGTACTGACTTTGAGGTGGGAAGCGGTATTTCCCTCCATATGCCTGTCCTTTGGATGGTCCCATGGATAAACTTCATCTAACCTCATCAGCATATCTGTTTTGACATCCGGATCGGCATTTTCATTAACGGTGATGCCGGCGGTCGTATGCAGGGAAGAAACGACAGCAATCCCATCCTTCATACCTTGTTCCTGGATGAATTTTTCAATATTACGGGTAATATCGATCATCTGTGAATGGTTGTTGGTGTCGATATGGAATGTTTTCTGCATTAAAATCATCCTTTCAGCAATGTTTTCTCCATTGTACTAAAAAAGAGGTGGTTATTGCACATGATGCGGGGGATGCTTGATAGGGGAAGTCCAGTCCATACATCACTAGGATTTTAAACAGGAAAAGGGGCGAATTGTCAGTATAAGCCGCTTGGTTTGCTTATCGGCCTCTCTTCCCATAAGATATATTTTATTATGAACACAGCTTAGGAGATGACTCAAAGTGAAAAGTATATTTGAAAATAAATGGGCGGTCATTGGGATTGCCGTTTTTTGTTCTATCTTGTGGGGGAGTGCATTCCCTGTTTTGAAAATCAGCTATGAGGAGATGCAGATGGCGCCGGATGATCCGGTAGCAAAAATCGTGTTTGCCGGGATCCGCTTCCTGCTGGCGGGACTGATTCTTTTGGCGGGATTGCTAGTCACCAGCCGCAGGCATCTATTGGTAACCCGCAAACAGGTGCCGGTGCTGGTTCTGTTCGGAATCATGCAGACATCGATTCAATACTATTTCTTCTATAATGGACTGGCCCAGGTATCCGGTATGCAGGGGGCAATTCTGTCTGCAAGCGGCACTTTCTTCACCGTCATGCTTGCACACTTTTTTTATACAAACGACCGTTTAAACTTTAAAAAGCTGCTTGGCCTTGTTGCCGGATTCTCAGGAATTGTGCTGGCAAATTGGGGCCAAGAACTACAAATAAGTTTCACATTCACCGGAGAAGGGTATATGCTACTTGCGGCACTTACCGGAGCGATTGCCACCATCATGGGGAAGGAGTTGGCAGTCGGCATCCATCCATTTGCGCTGACCGGCTGGCAGCTGACGATTGGAGCGGCGCTCATGCTGATGATCGGCCTGCCGCAAATGGAAGAGAATGCGATTGTCTTCACTCCCTTCGGCTGGGGGCTTCTTATCTACTCGGCATTGCTCTCTGCTGTGGCATTCGCTCTGTGGTATTCTATTCTGAAGTATAACAAAGCAGGAGAAATAAGCATGTATAAATTCATCGTCCCGGTTTCGGGCACCGTCCTGTCCGCCATGTTCATCCCGGGCGAACGTCTGAATATATACATCTTCGCCGCCATCGCATTGGTGGCTGTAGGAATCATCGCCATCAACTACCGCGGCAGAACATTGCCGAAAAAAGATATGGCATAGATGGAGTGGGTGGGCTGGCTCGGGCGCCAGCAAGTGTCACTCGGGCCTCGCACCCATGAGCTCGGGCGCCAACAAGTGCCACTCGGGTCGTGCACCCATGAACTCAGGCGCCGGCAAGCGCCACTCGGGCCCCACGCCCATAAACTCGGGCGTCAGCACATCCACCACAGACGCCAACCAGCTCCGCTTGCACTGCTTCAGCAACACATCGTACTAAACTACTATAAAGCAACATTGCAGCAAGAAATTCTACTATTATATGCACTTACGCATAAAATTCTAATTATACTTATAAAAAAAATGAGGTGATCGTATGACAGCCAAGCGAGTGGTTTTTATAGGAGACAGTATTACGGATGCGGGGAGGCGTACGGATCCGGATCAGATAGGGACTGGGTATGTTCAGCTGGTGCATGATTATCTGCTGACTTCCTATCCGGACAAGGACTGGGAGATTCTCAACCGCGGAGTCGGCGGTGACCGGATCATTGATTTACGGGAGCGCTGGCAGGAGGATGTGCTCGATCTGAAGCCGGATGTCTTGTCCATTTCGATCGGAATCAATGATGTATGGCGCCAGCTGGATGAGCCGAACATCGAGCATGTGACACCTGAGCAATTTGAGCAGATTTACGGGGAATTGCTGGGCAAAGTGAAAGAAGAGACGGATGCGAAAATCATACTAATGGAGCCGACGGTCATTGAGGAGGATCCATTTGCCACAGGAAATGAGAAGCTGAAGCCTTATGTAGATGCCGTCCAGCGAACAGCTGAGAAATTCGACACGGTGCTCGTGCCGACTCATGATGCATTTATCCATTACTTGGGTGCTGAGAATGGCGAGAAGCTGACAACTGACGGCGTGCATATGAACCAGCTCGGTAATATGCTGATGGCTACGACGTGGATCAAAGCCGTTAAAGAATTTATTATGTAAGTTTGAACCAATGTTACAGGATTACTGTGCGCTATTTAAGAGCACATGAAACATTACAACAAAAGGCTGGGACTTTTCCCAGCCTTTTGTTATTTGCGGCTTGTATGCCAATTTTGATACCGGACTTGATCATCTTTCTACATTTTCTACCAAGCCATCTTTCATATCCATTAGTTTACCGTGTTTTTCATAATTATTAACAGATGCTATTCGGTTGTCTTCATGAACGAATACAACTTTTGGTCTATGTTCTTTAGCTGTTTCTGGTGCCATCTCGGCATATGCCATAATGATAATCTTATCATTTACACTCACACAACGTGCAGCAGCTCCATTTAAACAAATTAATCCGCTTCCACGTTCTCCTGCAATTGTATATGTCTCAAAACGCTCGCCATTGTTGATATCTACAATCTGTACTTTTTCATATTCTAAAATCCCTGCAGCATCCAGTAAGTCTTCATCAATAGTAATACTGCCAACGTAATCCAGTTCGGCTTGTACAACCGTGGCGCGATGAATTTTACTTTTTAACATATGTATATTCATCGTTGTTAAGCTCCTTTCTAAAAAATTATTCTACGATAAAATTATCAATCAGTCTTGTCTTTCCAATATATACAGCTATTGCAACTAATGTCTGAGGTTTAATGATGGAGACTTGCCTCATGGAGAGGCCATCGACTGCTTTTACATATTCAATCTTAGCCATTGGTTCTGTTTCAATAGTTGCTTTCATGGCTGCAATCAGCTTTTGGGCATCTGTTTCTCCTTCTTTTACTATGTTTTCCCCCATAAAAATGGTTTTACTTACAATCCGTGCTGCTTTTCTCTCTTCAGCAGAAAGGTAATTATTACGGGAGCTTTTTGCCAAACCGTCTTCTTCCCGTACAATTGGACAACCGATGACCTCTACATTCATGCTTAAATCTTTTACCATTTGTTTGATAACAGCAAGTTGTTGTGCATCTTTCTGTCCAAAATAAGCGTGATCCGGCTGTACAATATTAAACAGCTTGTTGACTACCGTGCATACACCTCGAAAATGGCCTGGACGATTTAATCCGCAAAGTTCTTCCGTTAAAATAGGCATATCAACATGGGTATAGAAATCATTTGGATACATCTCTTCTGGTGTAGGGTGGAAAATCAGATCGGCGCCAAGGTTTTCGCAAATACTACGGTCTCTTTCTAAATCATGTGGATAGCTGTCATAATCCTCTGTTGGTCCAAACTGCTTTGGATTTACAAAAATACTGACAACCACTTTGCTATTATCTTGCCTTGCAGCCGAAATGAGGCTCCCGTGGCCCTCGTGTAAATATCCCATCGTTGGTACAAAACCAATCGTTTGATCTTCACTTTTCCACTGTTTTACCAGGTCTTTTACTTCTTTGATCGTTGATACCATCTGCATGTTCCATTTAGCTCCTTTAAACTAGTACAATTTATCAATAATCTCATCTGAAATGGCATAGGTATGCTCTTCAGCAGGAAACGATCCTTCTTTTACTTCGGTTTTATAATCCTGAAATGCTTGTTTCATGATTTCACCTACATTTGCAAACTGTTTGACAAACTTTGGTTTGAAATCAGAAAAGATTGCCAACATATCTTGATATACCAGTACTTGACCATCACAACTCGCACCAGCGCCAATTCCGATGGTCGGAATGTTTATTTCTTTGGAAACTCGTTCTGCCAGTTTTGCAGGCACACCTTCTAGAACAATCATAAATGCTCCTGCTGCCTCTACTGCTTTTGCATCCTCGATTAACTGTCTGGCAGCTTCTTCGGTCTTTCCCTGTACCTTGAACCCGCCAAATGCATTTACAGACTGTGGTGTTAGACCGATATGGGCACAAACTGGAATGGATGCTTCTACAATGGCTTTGATCTGCGGACACACATTAACGCCGCCTTCCAATTTAACACCATTTGCCCGGCCTTCTTTCATCATTCTGCAAGCATTGAATACGGCATCATAAATGGAAGCTTGATAGGACATAAATGGCAAATCAACTAGAACAAAAGCATTGTCCGCTCCTCTGCTGACAGCCCTTGAATGGTGAATCATATCATCCATGGTAACTGACAATGTATCTTCATATCCAAGGACGACTTGTGCAAGAGAATCCCCGACTAATAGCATGTTAATTTCAGCTTCATCCATTAACTTTGCCATTGAATAATCGTAGCAAGTAAGCATCGTAATTTTATCGCCTTCGTTTTTTTGTTTCTGTAATGATGTCACTGTATTTTTCATTCTTTTATAACCCCTCCGATTTCTTCAAAATCTCTGTCTTTATGTTTCTCTTTCGCTATATTTAGAACTTGTCTGGATAGAGCTTTATAAACTTCCTTTTCCTGTGGATCTAATACCCGCAAATGATTTAAAATTGTAAAAAGATCATTTCTCTCAATTGGTCCTGTTAGCGCGTCCCTTGGCCCGTATGAAAGAATATTGTTGGTATTTTCTTGAATCAAAGGAATCAATGCCTGATGGGCGTTGTCTGGTGTAAAACCACAATCTATCAGCATTTTCTCACCCAAGGAAACGAGCCCTACATATAGATTGCTGACCATAGCTGCAGATGCATGGTAACGGATTTTGTCTTCTGCTTGAATAACTGCTACCTGGTTCCCAAAACTTTCAAATAGACGGGACAGATGGTTTAGATATTTTTCATGGCCTTCTATGGTAAAAAAAGATTTTGACAGCTCTTTGTAGGAATGATACTTATCATTAATCGCAAAGAGAGGATGGATGGAATAACCGAATGCATGGGATCGGCTGATATCTGAAAACACAGTCGAACTTAAAGAGCCGCTAAAATGGCTAATTATTTTATTTTCGATTGGAAGCATTTTCAACTGCCCCCATACCTTCTCAATCATCCCATCCGGAACGGTTAAAAATATGGCATCACTATCTTTAACCAGATATTCGACTTTTTCATATGCCCTTGTGTTCGTAAATTCTGCTGCTTTTATCGATGATGTTAAAGTTTTGCTGTAATATCCTGTCACATGTACGTTCCGCTCGGTTAAATACTTTCCAAGGGAAACTCCTACTTTTCCTGCCCCAATAAACCCAATTTTCATAAATACCCCCTAAATCACCTTAGTCTCCGATATAAGATAATAAGCCTTACTCTCCAAAGAAAATCGTTGCTAGCTTGAAATTGTAATCACTATTACTATAACAGAATTATTAAAAATGGGAAAATTCAAAAATGGTGTAAGGTCGGACTTTTCTTTCAGCCAATTTTGATAGAAGATGAGGACATCAATAGAACTCCTTCGTACAGTTTTATAGCTACTTGGTGGGTTTGGACGGGCGTTAACGGGAGGCGAGAGTTTGCGGACATAATAACTAAAAACACTGATTCATATTATGCTGCCAAATAAAAAAACACCCTTTTTAAAAGAGTGTCGTGACGGCCAGCTTATTCGCCCAATTGTTTAATTTGATCAAGCGTATTGGTAATCTCACTTAGCGATTGAAATATTTCTGTATTTTCAATGGCAGAGGTGTCCAGTTTTCCATTTTCCATGTTGTTTAAATACACGTCTATTCCTTCAAGTGCTTGTTTGTTTCGATCCACTACTTGCTGATGAAGGCCTGCTCCCACGGCTGGTTCTTCCATTTCGTTAAATTCAGTGATCGTCAGCTTCATGTCCTCCAGACGTGCTTCTAAGTCTTTGGCGGCCTGCTCATCTGTTGCAGCTTGTTCAGCAAGTGAAGGGACTTCATTAACAAATGTGCTTACTTCATTGGCGTAGTCTGTAGCTTCATCTGCATAATTCAAGGTGTTGTTGATCCCTTCCAGCATCGAACAACCGCTAAGCAAGACCGTGACCAACATCAAAAATGCGATACCTGTTGTTTTCAATGGCAATCCTCCTACTCATTCGTATACTCACACCCTTTATTATAGCATGGATGTATAGCCCCTTTTTTAACAATGCCTACGTTTAAAGGCATGAGAAAGAAATTCATTCTTTAAAATAAAAGAGATGCATCATCGATTTGACACGATTGAAGCAGCTTATATACCTGATCAGCAATAAAAACCAGGTCATGGAAGTTTACTCTTTTTCGAGCTGGAATGAAACAGTAAGTATGGTGCACTAACTGAACAAGAAGACCATCTGTCTAATAGTAGACAGATAAGGTATCTTTTTTGAGTGACACGTGTTATACTATGAATAACTTAATTGTTCGTGCTAGCAATACAAGATCTATGTCATAACCTTACAATGTATATCATCGTCTTGAATTATTATCAGAACAACCAAAGTAATACACGTGCACTATGCACAACGGAGGAATTTCATATGAACACAGGTTCAGTAAAATGGTTTAACGCAGATAAAGGTTTTGGATTTATCGAAGTTGAAGGTGGAGACGACGTATTCGTACACTTCTCAGCAATTCAAGGCGAAGGTTTCAAAACATTGGATGAAGGTCAATCAGTTTCTTTCGACATCGAAGAAGGTAACCGTGGACCACAGGCAGCTAACGTTGTTAAATAATATTTTATAATTGGTAAAGAGTCCTTCTCTCACAGAAGGGCTCTTTATTTTTTTCGTTTAAATAGAAAACGAACTCCCGTAATAATTGAAAAATTTTAAGAAAAAGAATGGGTTTTCTGACAGTGATAAAGGGGAAACTTGGTAAATCAGTCACGATCAGACGGGTGCACCTCTTAGGTAGACAGGAACGCTTTTTCACGATGCAGCAGGTTAGCCCTTAAACTATACTCATTAAGCCCTCGTCGATTATGATGAGGGCTTTATTAACTTTTATAAAAAATATTAGCTTTAATAATAAGGGAGCCTTGTTGTAAACTCTTTATATAAAAATATAGCGAAAATTTTGAATTAAAAACTATAGATTGGTAAAATGAATAGGATAGTAGCCTCACATAATGCTTAGGATTAGATGGTAAGCAGAAGGATGAGCGATGGTTGGAGGGATCAGGCCAGGGAGGCAGAAACTCCCGTGGCCATTGGATACCATTTAAAAATCAACAGAATTTACCAATCTATGTGAATTTGCTATATTACGAAATCAACGAAGATTAGACTGGAAATCTCTATTATATATTTAGCTTCTTTTATACCAATGCAATATACTACAAAGATTATCATATGACCTGTACAGAGGTACATAATGGATGGGTTCATGATGGTAGTGGGAGAAGAAGGTGTCTACATGAAACATTGGAGTAAAAGCAGGGGGCTGTTTTTATCGTCCGTGGCGACAGGAGCGATGTTGAATCCACTTAATTCCTCGATGGTTGCTCTGGCGATTCCTGCTATACAAAAGGATTTTGGCCTGTCATTTTTAACGGTTTCTTGGGTCATTTCTTCCTTTTACTTAGCGAGTGCTGTGACGCAGCCCATTGCTGGAAGACTGGGTGATTTGATTGGCAGAAGGAAAATGTTTCTGGGAGGTCTCCTATTGGTGGCTGTCTCCGCGATGGGCGCGCCTCTTGCGCCGGTATTTGCGGTGCTGATCATCATGCGATTATTTCAAGCAGTTGGCAGCGGAGCCATCTATCCTGCGGGAATCGGAATGCTCCGTGACCATATTCAGGAAAGGCAGGGAGCTGCGCTTGGTTTCATTTCGTTGACGATGTCGGCGATGGCGGCACTAGGACCTACGATTGGCGGGTTCCTCATCGCCTGGGGAGATTGGCCGGCAATCTTTCTCATCAATATACCTGTTCTTTTGGTATGCTTTATCCTTGGATGGATCGTATTGCCGAAAGATGAAGTGCGAAAGAAATTAACGATGCAAGAATTGATCCGGAAAATGGATCTGTTGGGAATTGTGTTATTTTCGGTCGGGGTCGTCGGCCTTCTTGTGTTTTTATTATCCCTTGAAAGAACGGTGAATGTTGCAGCAGGGATGATAGGCGTGGTCTCCTTCCTTTTATTTGTCTGGCATGAGCTGAGAACTAGGATTCCATTTATCGATATTCGATTATTTCGTTCGAATCGGAAGCTGTCATTGGTATATTTACAATATATTGTACTTAATTTCATCTATTACAGCTTATTTTTGGGATTGCCGAGCTATTTTCAAAACGGCCCGAATTTAAGTGTGGGGGACAGCGGCTTGTTAATGCTTTTAGTGTCAGGAATGGGAATCATCACGGCACCATTGATCGGCCGTTGGATCGATAAATCAGGCGTAAACATCCCAATTTTGGCGGGGAATTCATTGATCGTCATCGGTGCTCTATTACTTTGGGTATTCTTTGGCCATGCCCCGCTGCTGGTCACGGTATTGATCATATCGCTCATCGCGGCGGGATGCAGTTTTGGCAATGTCACCTTACAAGCGGCCATGCTTGAAGCAAGCCCGGCTGAGATTGTGGGGGTATCGACAGGATTATATCAAACATGCCGGCATTTCGGCTCAATTCTTGCTGCCGTCTCACTTGGTCTGATATTCGGCCCTCAATTTGATCCAGATCATTTTACCACCCTGATATTAGTCATGATGGTGGCAGGTATTATCGTTGTGCTCTTGGGTGTGATGTATACGGCAATCAAACCTGAACCGGCAAAAGCAACCGATCTAATCCATAATAATTAAGCCGCTTTACATACTTCAACCAGCAATTAAATAGAACGAAAACGGGAGGAAAAGAAATGACAGAGATGAAGAAGGAACTGACATCCGAACAACAGGAAGAACTGCTCGAGACGCTGAAGGCCCGGTTTGAGAAAAATATGGACAGGCATGAAGGGCTGGAATGGGAGGAAGTACAGGCCAAGCTTGAAGCGGCCCCGGAAAAAATAGCATCCCTTTATAATATGGAAGAAACCGGCGGGGAACCGGATGTGGTCGGGTATGACGAACAGGCAGATGCATATATTTTCTATGATTGTTGTGCGGAAAGCCCTAAAGGTCGCAGAAAGGTTTGCTACGACCGTGAAGCACAGGAGTCAAGGAAGAAGAACAAACCAGAAAACAATGTGCAAGATATGGCAACTTCCATGGGCATCGAGCTGTTGACCGAGGAACAATACCGGGATCTTCAGCAGCTTGGGGAGTTTGACAAGAAGACATCGAGTTGGGTGCAGACACCTGCTCCTATCAGGAAACTTGGCGGGGCCCTCTCTTGTGACCGTCGCTATGACACGGTTTTTGTGTACCATAATGGAGCGGAATCCTATTATAGTGCAAGAGGGTTCCGTGGCTGCTTGAGAGTCTGAGCCTTTTGAGGATGTGGAATAGCTTGTCATGGTAACCCCCGTATCTCATAGGATATGGGGGTTTTTTTGGGACATATGAATTGTTGCCTCCTCATAATGCTATTTGGAAAAAGGTGGGATTCCCTATAAAACGGGGAACAAAGCAAAATCTGGATATGGTATAATCAATTTGAAATGTTTCCCAAATGATTAGCTTAATTAAAGGAAAGAGGAGAATAATAACGTGGGATTTGGATTCCGTAAAAGCGTAAATCTTGGCGGCGGAGTGAGAATGAATTTCAGCAAAAAAGGTGTGGGGCTTAGTGCCGGGACCAAAGGCGCAAGAGTAAGTGTGGGACCAAGTGGTACCAGAGCAAGAGCTTCCGTACCTGGGACAGGTATATATTATAACCAGAAACTAGGAGCCTCGAAAACATCGACGAGGAATTCAGCATATACAGAGCAACAACGGCAGAAGCAGTTGGAGAAAGAACAGCAGCTGGAGTTGGCACAAAATGAAGTGAAAGCTTTCGAGGACCATTTGGATTATTTGACCTCGATGCATAAAGAGGCAACGGAAAATTTCGATTGGAACCATATCATCGCAAACCCTCCGTTTGCCGCAGGGGAAGTGGGGCCCAACGAACAGGAAGCAATCGAGAACCTGGAGAACTATCAGCCTACTTTTCTGGAAAAGCTGTTCAGACGGACAGAAGCCCGGAAGAACGTGTTGAGAGAAGAAATACAGCAGGCAGCAGAAGAAGATCATCAATTACGTGAAAACTGGGAAAGCCTTAAGCAGCTAGGTGAACAGGTAATTGCAGGAGAAACCAGCTCCTATCAAAAAGTCCTGGATGATCTAGCGCCATTTGCAGATATGAAAGATTTGGGGAGTGATTTTGATTATGCATTCCCTGATGCAAATACGGTGGAATTCCGGTTGTACGTTCATTCAGAGAAGGTCATTCCAGAAAAAGAGCTTTCATTGACCAAAACGGGGAAAGTTTCCCGGAAGAAGATGACGAAAACGAATTTCTATGCCCTTTATCAAGACTATGTCGCCAGCTGCGTATTGAGGATTGCAAGGGAACTCTTTGCGTTGCTGCCGGTGGAACATGTCTATATCCATGCGATCGGCGAAATGTTCGACTCCAGTATTGGCAAAGAAGTAGAAGGTACGGTACTATCGGTCCGGGTTGATCGGGAGACATTGAAGGAGCTGAATTTGGACCGCATTGACTGTTCTGATTCGCTGGTCAATTTTGAGCACAATATGAAGTTCAGGAAAACAAAAGGTTTTGCCTTTGTGGATCAGTTGGTGGTAAAAGATTAATATGACCGTATGATATTTAAAATGGAGAGTGCTAAATTGGCACTCTTTTTATATATCTTGATAGATGATAAACTCCCATTGAGCATATAAGTGCAAAAGGAGATATAGGGATGAAGACGGAAAAAGAGAAAATGCTGGCTGGAGAAATGTATGACCCGGAGGACCCGGTGCTTCTGAAGGAACGGGAGGAAGCTCGGCGGAAAGTCCGGATCTATAACCAGACAACCGAATCAGAAGGGGAGAAGCGGTCAGAATTGCTCAAGGACTTGCTCGGTTCCACAGGAGAAAATATCTCCATGGAGCCGAATATCCGTTTCGACTATGGCTATAACACCCATGTCGGTGAAAACTTCTACGCAAACTTTGACTGTACCATCCTGGATGTCTGTGAAGTGAGATTCGGCGACAATTGCCTGCTGGCACCTGGCGTGCAGATCTATACGGCGACACACCCGCTCGACCCGGCGGAGCGGAACTCGGGGAAAGAATATGCAAAACCGATCACATTCGGGGACAATGTATGGATTGGTGGGAGTGCCATAATAAACCCAGGCGTGACAATCGGAGACAATGTTGTTATTGCGTCAGGTTCCGTCGTTACGAAAGATGTGCCGGACAATGTGGTTGTTGGTGGCAATCCGGCAAAAGTGATTAAAGAGATAGATATCTAAGGTAAGGTGGGGCATCGTGATTACCCATTTGAAGCAGGGGAACGTCTGATTATCAAGTACTCATCTAGAGGGAACTTGGACGAACGGTTAGAGAAGCCCTTAAATTTTTAGGTTATTATCGTATGAATGGAACAGATTAGAAATACAGACAAGTCGGGAGGAATTTCATGCCAAATTTAAAGGATCAAGTCATTCTGGTAACAGGAGCTAATCGAGGCCAGGGTAAAGCGATTGCTGAGCATCTAATGGAGGTAGGTGCTAACGTAGTCGTAGGTGCCCGTCAATATGAAAATGCGTTGAAGGTAGTTGAGGAACTAGCAGATTCCCGTGCCTACTCGGTTCAGTTGGATGTTACAAAGGAAGTTGAATGGAAAGCAGCGGTAGAAGAAATCGTAGAGCAATTCGGCAAGATTGATGTGTTGGTGAATAATGCCGGTCTCTTAATCCGCAAGCCATTTACGGAGATTTCCACTGAAGAGTATCTTCAGCTGATCCATGTCAACCAGATGGGTGTGTTTCTCGGGATGCAATCGGTCATACCGTTTATGGAGAAACAAGGAAAAGGTTCCATCGTTAACAATGTGTCGGTCTCAGCCTTTTCCCCGATCGCCCATTCATCTGCTTATGCTGCAAGTAAAGCGTCTGTGGTGGCAATGTCCAAAGCAGCAGCGGTTGAACTGGGACCCAAGGGAATTCGCGTAAATATGATTCATCCCGGTGGAGTCGATACCGACATGGCTACCAATGGAGAGGAAGTCCCGGCCTATTATCAGTCCGTCCCACTGGGAAGGATCGGCAAACCAATGGAAATTGCTAAGGCTGTCGCCTATTTTGCATCCGATGACAGCTCGTACTGTACGGGGGCAGAATTGGTCGTCGACGGCGGAATGACACTGGGAAATGCCGAGGGGTGAGTGGCAGCACGGCCCAGCACTCGGGCGCCAGCACCTGCCACTTGGGCCTCACACCCACTCACTCGGGCGCCAGCACCCCCGACTTACCCCGCACATCATCATCATATATGTTAAAGTGACTGTATAGATAAAAACAGTAAAACAACATGCATTGGGGTAGAGGAAATGGGTATTAATGACATTATTGTTTACATAGTGATGGGCTTTTTCTGTTTAGGGGCCATTGACAAATGTATCGGAAACAGATGGGGGCTGGGGAAGCAGTTCACGGATGGGTTTATGACGATGGGGCCTATTGCGCTTGCCATGGTGGGTATTATATCGCTGGCTCCGGTTCTTGCTTCCATTCTGACTCCTCTCATTGCGCCTGTGTATGGATTAGTGGGAGCGGACCCGGCATCGTTCGCGAATACCATCATCGCCATGGATTCCGGAGGCCATGCATTAGCAACAGAAATGTCCCAAAATGAAGATGCTGAATTGTTTGCATGGGTGTTTTTGGGTTCCATGATGGGACCGACGCTGGTATTTACGATTCCTGTAGGGTTGGGAATTATTGAGAAAGAGCATCAATCGTTTTTTGCCAGGGGGATTTTATTGGGCTTGATAACAGTGCCGTTCGGCTGCCTGGTCGGTGGTATTGTCGCACAAATACCCCTGTTAGTTATTATCCAAAACCTCATTCCAACGATCCTTTTATTCATATTGATCGCTTTCGGCCTTTGGAAGTATACAGAGAAGACGATTTCCGGGTTTTCTAAATTGGCCAAGGGGATACAGATTACTGCTATCATCGGATTGACAGCAATCTCTGTTGAAACTGTTACAGGGTTTACGGTTATACCCAATATGGCCCCATTAATGGAAGGAATCGAAATTGTTGCAAGGGTTGCTGTATTTCTTGCAGGCGCATTTCCAATGATTGCCTTTATCTCCTTCCTTTTTAAGAAATCATTGAGGAGAATAGGGGAGTTCTTACATATAAATGAAACATCTACTGCGGGTTTAATGGCATCTTTGGCCCATAACATTCCCATGTTCTCTATTTTCAAGGACATGGATGATAGAGGAAAAGTCATTAATATAGCCTTTGCCGTCAGCGGCTCTTTTGTGTTCGGCGCCCACTTGGGATTTGTGGCAGGCGTCAACAAGGAGATTGTGTTTGCGATGATAGCAGGAAAGCTTGCTGGGGGTCTGAGTGCTGTCTTCTTAGCGATCATCACTACACGACACACCAAGCAGGTGGACAAGTCGGTAAAAAGTGGGGCGGAGATGGACGGGGCAATCGGGGAATAAAGGATTCCCAACAACAGCCTCCCTTTGGTTGAAGAGCAATTTCCCCGCTAGAAAAAAGGTTCTAAGTCAAATGTTGGGGTGGGAGTCCAAACTCCTGCCCCTTTATCCTAATGAATTGCCGATTGATTTGAATTGATGATGTAATAAAACGCGATGTTTCAAGCGGTCATACCTTCGG